>NZ_PGGC01000047.1 GCF_002795305.1 Aeromonas cavernicola | reverse complement strand
TATTGATACAATGAGTACCTTTGAGATTCATGGCATCCATCACCGTTCACTACCCTCACTGCAACTCTGACCACGTATATCGCCACAGGAAGACCCCCGCCGGCCATGTTCGCTATCGTTGCCCCGTCTGTGTGCACGTGTTTCAGCTCACCTACACCTATGAAGCCCGCAAGCCTGGCGTCAAAGACAAGATTGTTGATATGGCCTTCAACGGCTCAGGTGTTCGTGATACTGCTCGCGTCCTCAAGATTGGCATCAACACCGTCATACGCTTCCTAAAAAACTCACACCAAGGCAAGTAACCTCCGAAAAGGTGGTGCTCGATGACGTGGCGCTTATCTGTGAACTCGATGAGCAATGGGCCTATGTCGGCAATAAACAGCATCGACATTGGCTTTGGTATGCCTTTGACACCAAGAGAAAACGAGTCGTGGCATATACCTTTGGCCCACGCAACAATGAGACATACCGCCGCTTGCTGAGCCTGCTTTCTCCGTTCCAGATAGGCCTGTAGTGGTCAAGTAAAACTGGCCACGGTTTTATAAGCAGCCCAATACTGCAGTTAAGATTCATTTGGTGTCAAACCACCGTTGTAGTGATGGGGACGAATGTTGCTGTAATAGCCCATCAAATACTCACTGATACTCTCCCGATGCGGAGTTGGCGGCCTACAGCCGCCGCAGTCGCAAAGAGGTTAGCGGGCTGGGGCGTAACGTCACGGTGTTCGATAACGTGCGTGAATGGGCCTACAGCGCGGTGAGAGAGCATTGGCGACCCAATGGCTATGACGGATGGGCCTACGCAGTGAGGGCGGCCTGTGATAGCGCCAATGTGTTTGGTTTAGAGCAGGGCGGCCCGTTGCCCCATAGCGAGATCAAAGCGACGGCGAAGAGTATCGCCCGCTGGGTATGGAACAGATTCACCCCCGCAGGGTTTAGCCAAGTGCAGGCGCATCGAGGGGCCAAGGGGGGGAAAGTGTCTAAG
>NZ_PGGC01000046.1 GCF_002795305.1 Aeromonas cavernicola | reverse complement strand
GACCATCACCAATGCGGTGGTGACTGAGCTACAAATTACCCCCCAGGACTCCTCCCTGGCGATAGGGTTGAGTGAGCAGCTTAAAGCTGAAGCCATTCTCTCTGATGGCCAGGTACTGAATGTCACCGCTAATACTGCCGTGAGCTGGAGCTCCAGTAACCCAGCCGTAGCCACCATCAACAGCAGTGGTACAGACAAGGGCATAGTGACCGGCGTGTCAGCAGGCTCCGTGACCATCACCGCCTCCGGTGAGGCCAATGGTCAGCGCTTCAGTGCTACCGCACAGGTGACCATCACCAGTGCGGTGATGACTGAGCTACAAATTACCCCCCAGGACTCCTCCCTGGCGATAGGGTTGAGTGAACGGCTTAAAGGTGAAGCCATTCTCTCTGATGGCCAGGTACTGGATGTCACCGCTAATGATGCCGTGAGCTGGAGCTCCAGCAACCCAGCCGTAGCCACCATCATCAGCAGTGGTGCAAACAAGGGCATGGTGACCGGCGTGTCAGCAGGCTCCGTGACCATCACCGCCTCCGGTGAGGCCAATGGTCAGCGCTTCAGTGCTACTGCTGAGGTAGAGGTTAAGGCACCATTGGCGTTGTTCACTCCTCCTGACACGAACAACGCACGTACCTGGAAAGATGCCGATGCCTATTGTAAAGGGCTGACCCCCGCAGCGAGATTGCCAACCGTTGCAGAGCTGCAAAATCTGTATATCCAGAGCACGTCTGCTACGAGCATCAACCAACAAGACAATTTTGAGATGTGTGATGTTCACGGGTGGCCCCTGGATTTCGCCCGGTGTGGCGGTATTACTAGCTACTACTGGACCAACACGCTTGGTTCGTTCGGGCTCTATAATCTTGTTTCCCTAGCGCGGGGCCACAATGCCAGCGCGGGCTACAGCAACGACAACAGCCTCCATCACGTGGCGTGTATTCGTTAAGGGTTTTTAACATTTAGTTTTTAACATTTGCTTTTTGTGTTGCTGGCGCGTACGCGCCAGCTTTTTCAGCCCGCCCGTAGGGCTGACGCACTTAGAGCCGCTAACAAAACCGTTCAACAAAGCGCAAGCAGATAACGTCAAGAAAGCGAGATGGATATCCAGCCGTCGCTCGAAACGAATTCGTCGCTTCCCAAAGCCTGCCAGCCAACCATGAATGCGTCCTACAACCCTGCGATGACAACCCAATCGCTCATTACTATCGATGCCTCGTCGGGCAATGCGAGCCTTGATACCCCTCGCCTCAGATAATCTCGGCAACGGCGAAAATCATCCCTCTTGTCTGCTGTAGCTTGTCAGGCCGACGTCGTGTGTCGACATCTCTTGCCTGCTAATGCCGGCAGTGCATCCAACAAGGGCTCAAACATTATCTAGTCATGGCGATTGGCGCCTGAGACAAGCACTGCGAGTGGTATGCCCTGACGTTCCACCACTTTGTGTCGTTTACTGCCCAGCTTGCCTCTGAGGTATCCTGATTTTCACAGACCGTCCCGATTGTTACGATGAGACAATCGGGGGTATTGAATGAAATCGAGAGAACACTATTCACAAGAGTTTCGGGCAGAGGCGGTTCGACTGGTATTGGAGCAAGGCCTTAGCCAAGCTGAAGCCGCCACAAGGTTGGGTATTGCC
>NZ_PGGC01000045.1 GCF_002795305.1 Aeromonas cavernicola | reverse complement strand
CTTCGCCCTGCGGGGTCACCAGCACAAATTCGGCGCAACCTTGCGCGTTGAGCGCCACGTCGCGGGCGTGGAACGGCTGGCTCTGATCGTCGATGGAGAAGCCGCAGCCAATACCGCGTTCCCGCCACTTCGGCCAGAATTCGTTGTCTGCGTTGACGATGGCGGTGCCGCCTTCGCGCAAACCTTCAAAAATCTCGCTCTTGGCATGAAAAATCCCTTCCAGCGAGCCGAAGCCCTCGAGATGGGCCGCCGCCACATTGTTGATGATGGCGGCATCGGGTTTGGCCAGTGAGGTAGTCCAAGCGATCTCGCCCTTGTGATTAGCACCCAGCTCCATCACTGCAAACTGGTGCTGCGGCTCAAGGCGCAGCAGGGTCAGTGGCACCCCTACCTCGTTATTGAAGTTGCCGGCGGTGGCCAATACGTCTCCTTCGTGGCGCAGGATGGCGGTCGCCATCTCCTTCACCGTGGTCTTACCGCAGCTACCAGTAATTGCCAGCACCTTCGGATTGATCCGCTCGCGTACCAGCTTGCCGATACGACCCAGCCCTTTGAGACTGTCGGCCACCACCAACTGGGGAATGGCCAGCGGCAGTTCACGCTCGACTAGCAGGGCAGCCGCACCTGCTTGAACAGCCTGCTCGCAAAAATCGTGGGCATCGAAGCGCTCGCCACGCAGGGCAACGAACAAGGCACCCGCGCCCAGAGTGCGGGTGTCGGTACTGACAGCGGAAATCTCGCCATCTTCACCCATCAGACGGGCATCAAGTGCCAGAGCCAGCTCGGCAAGCGTCAGGGTCATCATGTGAATGACTCCAGTAATGATCGCAAAGCGGCCACAACGGTTTCTCGGTCGCTGTAGTGCCGCTTATCGGTTCCAATAATTTGATAATCCTCGTGGCCCTTACCGGCCACCAAGATGATGTCCTGTTTGCTCGCTTGGCCGAGCGCCAACGCAATGGCCTTGACCCGGTCGTGCTCTACCTGCACCGCAGCGGGATCAGCAAGACCCGCCACCATGTCGGCCATGATCTGGGCCGGCGCCTCGGTACGGGGATTGTCGTCGGTGAGGATCACGCGATCCGCATACTGCTCAGCTGTCGCTGCCATCATCGGGCGCTTGCCGCGATCCCGGTCGCCGCCACAGCCAACCAGACACCAGAGCTGGCCAGTGCAGTGCACCCGCAAGGCCTGCAACGCCTTCTCTAGCGCATCAGGGGTATGGGCATAATCGACCACCGCTAGCGGCGTATCGCCTCCACCAAAGCACTCCATGCGGCCGGTCACCGGCTGCAATTGAGGCGCTGTAGCCAGCAGTTCGTTGAAGTCGTAACCGAGCACCAGCATCACGCACATCGCGGCCAGCACATTGCTGACGTTGAAGCGGCCGAGCAAGGGGGCGGATAATACACCATTCCCCCAGCTGGAGTTAATCTGCGCGCGAAAACCTTGCTGGTGAAAATCGAGCTGCTGCGCCGTTAATTGACGGCCAGAATGGTGTTCAATCGGGCCATCCACACTGAAGGCCACCGCAGCCGGGTATTTTTCGATCCACTTGGCACCCAACTCGTCATCGCGGTTGATCACCGCATTTGACTCATCGACCAGTTGCAGCAGCTGCTCTTTGGCCGCGCCATAGGCTTCCATGGTGCCATGATAGTCGAGGTGATCCCGGCTCAGGTTGGTGAAAACCGCGGCGGCAAACGGCAGTGCGGCAACACGATGCTGCACCAGACCATGGCTGGAGACCTCCATCGCCACCAGATCCGCCCCCTGCGCTTGCAGCGCAGCCAGATTGGCTTGCACCTGCACGGCGCTACCGGTGGTATTTTCCGCTTCGATCAGATGGCCAAACAGGCCGTTGCCGATGGTGCCCATCACCCCGGCCTTGCCACCGAGCAGGGTGCGCCAGTTGGCAACCAACAGTGCGGTAGTGCTCTTGCCGTTGGTTCCGGTGATCCCAACCAGTTCCAGTTTTTTGGCTGGTTGATCGTAGAAATACCCAGCGAGAGCAGAAAGATGAGCTGGCAGATCCCTCATTCCAATACAAGGAACGGAAGTCGCTGGCGCGATAAATTCACCATCCTCCTCAAACACCACTGCGGCCGCGCCCTGCGCCACCGCTTGTTCGATAAACCGCCGACCGTCCACCTGATGACCGCTAATGGCCACGAAGAGCGAACCGGGGCCGACCCGCCGACTATCCAGTTGAATATCGGTCAGGGCAAGCGCTGGGGCCATAATGCCGAAGGGGCGCAATAACGCATCAAGTGCGTGGGACTCATGTGCGCGGGACAAGGGGGGCCTCCGTACGGGCAAGTTTGGGGGGTACCGCTGGTGGCACGGCATCAGGACGAATATTAAAGAGCTGCAATACCCCGCCCATGGCTTCAGCGAACGGTGGCGTCGCCACAGCACCGCCATAATAAGCGCTACCTTTTGGCTCGTTGATCACCACTACCATGACAAAACGGGGATCGCTCGCTGGCGCGAAACCGGCAAACCAAGCCATGTAATCCTTGCCATACCCCCCCGCGACGGCGACCTTGGCAGTACCACTCTTGCCGCCGACCCGATAGCCGGGGATCTTGGCCTTGGGAATAGCGTTGTCAACCACATACTCCAACGCCTGCAACATAGCGGTCGCGTTGTTGTGGTCAATTACCTGCTCTCCCTTCGGCGGCTCAGCCACTTTGACGATAGAGAGCGGCACTCGCTTCCCCTTATTCGCCAACGTTGCATAGGCAGAAGCCAATTGCAGTGGTGTCACCCGTAAGCCATAACCAAACGATAATGTCGCTCGCTCGATATCGGACCAGCGACGACGCTGAGGTAACATGCCGCTACTTTCTCCCATCAGACCACTGCCAGTATCCATGCTAAAACCGAACATGCTGAGGGTGTTGATCATCTCTTGGGCCGGCATCCGCAAGGCAATCCGAGACATACCGATGTTGGAGGAGTAACGCAGGATATCGTAGAGATTGGTCGCCTTGTGAATACTGACGTCTTTGATCTGTTTAGCGCCGATAAAGAGCGGCCCACCCTGGATGGTATCTTTCCAGCTAGTGACACCAGCCTGCAAAGCACTGAGCAAAATCAGCGGTTTGACGGTTGAGCCAGGTTCATAGGTGTCAGTCACCACGCGGTTACGTACTCGAAAACTTTGATACTGACCGCGGTTATTTGGGTTGTAAGAAGGGGTGTTGACCATGGCGAGCACTTCACCGGTTTTGATGTCCAACATCACCATGGAACCGGAGGTCGCTTTGTTCTCATCGGTGGCCCGTTTGAGAGCACGATACGCCAATGCTTGCACCCGCTGATCGATACTGAGCTGCAGATCGTTGGCGTTTTTGCCCTCCTTGACGATCCCTAACCGCTCAATCACCCGCCCTTGTCGATCTTTACGCACTCGCGTTTCGCCAGGGGTCGCGGTTAGCCATTCGTTATAGCTACGTTCGATCCCTTCGATACCATTGCCATCAATATTGGTGACACCCACTAAGTGGGCACTGATTTCGCCGCTAGGGTAAAAACGCCGCGCCTCTGGCCGTAGGTAAACCCCAGAAAGCTTGAGTCCCTTGATATACTCCGCCACCGCAGGGGTGACTTGACGCTGTAGATAGACAAATCGCTTACTGGGATTGGCGATACGCTGTTTGAGGGTATTGATATCAACTTTAAGTACCGTTGACAGAGCCAGCCACGCCCGCTCATTGTTGATAGTTCCAGATTCGTGCACTGTCTTCGGGTCGGCCCATACCGCCTCGACTGGAACTGAAACTGCCAGCTGTTCGCCATTACGATCGGTGATCATGCCACGCACGGCTTGAGTCGAGGTGGTACGCAGCGAGCGCATATCCCCTTCTTGGCGTAACCGGTCGGGATTAATCACTTGAATCCATGCAAGCCGCAGGATCAGGCCGACGAAGGCGATCCCGATGAACACTACTAGCGTGCGAAAACGCCAAGGATAAATAGAAGGCACTTTGGCGGCGGCCTTCGCTATTTTGGCTGTTTTTGCTGCTACCTTGCGTGTCATGGTTGGGTGATTACCTTTTCCGTCGCGACTAATGGCCGAGCCATCTGTAATTTGTCCATCGCTAAACTGGCGACCCGCGAGTGCTCTGCTAAGGTGCCTTGCTCGAGTAATAAATGGCGCCACTCAATATTGAGGCGATCTTCTTCTGCCATCAGATCGTTCTGCTTGGCCGTCAGACCGCGGGTCATGTTGGTCACCAGGATCACCGCAAATGCGGTTACCAACACCGCAAGCGATAGTAAAATCTGCAACTTATACCGCCAAAGATCGGCGACAATCTCCTTGGCGAGGTGAACACGTACTTCGCTCATCGCTTACTCCGCCAGCCGCTGCGCAACGCGCAATACCGAGCTACGTGACCGGCTATTTGCAGATACTTCGTGATCAGAAGGCTTGAGCGCCTTGCCGACTGCCTTGAGCTTGCGTCCACCTGCTAGCTGCGCCTCTGTCAGCGGAATGCCGTAAGGCACTTCCGGCCCCTTCTCGTGCTTGCGGATGAAATGCTTTACCAATCGGTCTTCCAGCGAATGGAAGCTGATCACCGACAAACGGCCTTGAGGTGCCAGCACCTCCAGCGCACCGTTGAGTGCAGTTTCGATCTCGTCCAGTTCGCTATTGATATAGATACGGATGGCTTGAAAGCTACGAGTAGCCGCGTGCTTGCCCTTCTCTTTGCTCGGATTAACCCGGGCAATCATCTCCGCCAGTTGACGGGTACGCACGTAAGGTTCAGTTACCCGGTCGTGGACAATGGCACGAGCGATCTTCTTGGCAAAACGCTCCTCACCGAAGGTCTTCAGAACCCACGCGATGTCATCCACATCGGCCTTGGCCAGCCACTGCGCGGCACTCTGGCCGGTGGTAGGGTCCATCCGCATGTCGAGGGGACCATCTTTCATAAAGCTGAAGCCACGTTCAGCATCGTCCAGCTGAGGTGAAGAGACCCCCAGATCCAGCAGGAAGCCATCTACCTTACCCAGCAAACCGCGCTCATCTAGGTAGGAGGCGATGCCGGAGAAAGGGCCGTGCACAATGTCGAAACGGGGATCCTGAATCTTGGCCGCTTCGGCAATCGCCTGCGGATCACGGTCTATCGCAATTAACCGGCCTTGAGGCCCTAGGTGCTGCAGGATCAGGCGAGAATGACCACCACGGCCAAACGTACCGTCGACATAGACACCGTCCGGTTTAATGGCCAGACCTTCAACGGCTTCGTGCAGCAGCACTGTGATGTGTTCAGCGGCTTGGGTCATTTATAAAGAGAAATCCTGTAGTCGTGGCGAGCTTGCCCAGTCATCCTTGGGCAAATGCTCGATATCATCATTGATCTGTTGTAACCAGCGGGCTTCATCCCACAGCTCGAACTTGTTGAGCTGGCCAACTAGCATGATTTTTTTGTCCAGCCCTGCATGGTTACGCAGCGGCTGGCTAAGCAGCAGACGGCCATTGCCATCTAACTCGCACTCTGTCGCATGTCCCAACAACAGCCGCTGCAAGCGGCGCTCTTGCGGATTCATGCTAGAGAGCTGCTGTAACTTGCGTTCGACCTCTTCCCACTCGTTCAGGGGATAAAGCAGCAGACAGGGATAGGCAATATCGATGGTGCAGACCAGCTGGCCGTCGCACTCATCGCGCAGCCAGTCACGAAATTTGGTCGGAATCGCCAGTCGTCCTTTGCTATCGAGACTAACGGCATGAGCACCACGCAACAAATTGCAGCCCTTAAAGGTAAGTTTATGGGCTATTTGCCCCTCGAATAACCACTTTAACCCACTTTTCCCCACCTTGAAGTTTAAGGACGTGTAGTAGGCTTTTCAAGCAAGGATGTTGGGCTGGGGAAACATATTACTGCGGGTATTTTGCATCAAAGATTCAGTGAATTGATTTCTCACAACTTATTCACTGACCAATCAAAGATGCTCACAGTTGTTATTTAAATCAGAGCACCGTATACGGTCTAAAAATCCACACAAAATCGGTTATCGTCGTTATGTTTAGCGGTTTATCACCGCCGTCAAAAACCTACTTAGATGGGATGCAAGTCGTTATTGTTGGCTGGCATACGCCGAAACAAGATCACATCACTTCGTTTGGTTCTCTCAAGCAAAACAAAGGGCCTCGTTTGCACGAGGCCCTACATAATTAGGTTCGGAGTCGGCCTGTAAGCCGGGTTCTGTACCGGGTTGCCCCGGGTAGCAATCATTCCTCTAGGCCAGCAATCGCTCACTGGCTCCAGCAACCTACCCGCCCCCAACGCGGGCCGCGCCAATAGGGGCCTATTTGGTCTTGCTTCGGGTGGAGTTTACCGTGCCACGAACTGTTGCCAGTCGCGCGGTGCGCTCTTACCGCACCCTTTCACCCTTACCTGATCCCTTACGGGCCATCGGCGGTCTGCTCTCTGTTGCACTGGTCGTAGGCTCACGCCCCCCAGGCGTTACCTGGCACCCTGCCCTGTGAAGCCCGGACTTTCCTCCCCTCCGCCCGTCTGTTCCGAAAAACACAACGACGAAGCAGCGATTGCCCAGCCAACTCCGAGGCGCGGATTATAGCCTCGTGATAGACGTTGGGTAAACCGGCAATTCCTGTTTACAACGGTTTATCATGCTGACCCCGTTGATTTACTAGGCTTTCTCTTACCAACTGGGCGCAAACATCAGCTCGAACTCCACATCGTCAACTCAATAATGGTCGAGACCGTATTTATACAGGGCGTTTTTCTTCACCCCATGAATTTCAGCGGTGAGCGCAGCTGCTTTTTTCAGCGGTAACTCGCTCACGAGTAACCCTAAAGTTCGGATCGCCTCAGCCGGTAACTCCTCTTCGTGTTTACTGGCACCCGCAACCACTAGGACGATCTCTCCACGACAACGGTTCTCATCCTCACCCAGCCAACTCAGCATCTCTGAGGCAGGCAAGCCGTGGATCGATTCAAAGGTCTTCGTCAATTCACGGCACACGACGACCTGGCGTTCACCCAAGATGCGAGCAATTGCACCGACCGTTTCCTGCACGCGGCGCGGCGATTCGTAGAACACCAGCGAGCGAGTATCTTCGATAACGGCTTGCAGACGATCGTCACGTCCCTTACTTTTGGCTGGCAAAAAACCTTCAAAGGCAAATCGATCTGTTGGGAGTCCAGCGGCACTGAGTGCCGTGATTGCCGCACAGGGGCCAGGTAACGGCACGACACGCACCCCAGCCTCGCGACAACGAGTGACCAAGTGATAACCTGGGTCGCTGATAAGAGGGGTGCCGGCATCGGAGACCAGCGCAATACTCTTACCCTCTTTGATCCGGCCGATCAGCACATCGGCCTTCTGCTGCTCGTTGTGGTCGTGCAGGGCAAAGGTCGGTACAGAGATCTGGTAATGATTCAGCAAGATACCCGTGTGGCGGGTATCTTCGGCGGCGATTAGATCGACACTGCGTAACACCTCCAGCGCACGCTGAGTCATGTCGGCCAAATTCCCGATCGGGGTAGGAACTATATACAGGGTTGGGATGACATTCATAGGATCTCCAAGCGCCCAACAATTGTGTCGCCATATTGCCCCGTTTACACTATGGGGAATTTCAACACTGGTCGGGGAATGAACTTGAACCGGGTTACAAAACAGCTAAGTGTATCACGACTCTTTAGCATTCTATTCGCGGCCGTCCTGCTAGCTGCTTGTGCATCAGAGCCTCATCAACCTGCAGATCAGCAAGGCATGCCATCAGCCTTCTCTGATTTGACCCAAAACACCCAGTGGTATCTGGCCAAAGTCGATCCTGCTAAACCCGCAGAGGCTTTCACCTGGCAAGCACTGGCAGCTCGTAGCTACCTAGCTCAAGGGCAGTATCAGCCAGCCTCAGCCCTGCTACAGCAGCTACAAAAACAAGCGGCGACGCCTCAGCAACAAGCACAGTTGCAGTTATTGCAAGCTCATCTCCTGCTGGCTCAAGGCCAAGCTAACCAAGCGCTTATTTTATTAGAAGATAAACCGGACATAACGCTGGATGCCGATAGCGAAAAAAACTGGTACCGACAGCGCGTCGTCTTGCAGTTGGATATCAATAACAAGTTCGGAGCAGCCAAGTCACTGGTCTTGCTCGAACCGTTCTTGTCGCAAAATGAACTGTCGACCAATCACCAACAAATCTGGTCACTGCTAAAAAGCATGACCCCCTCGACCCTAGCAGCGCTTGAAGAGAACCCTGCTCCTGATGTGGCGACTGGTTGGCTGCGCTTAGCCGCGTTGGTGAACCAATTTGGTGCCCAGCCTAATCTGCTAAGTCGCCAGCTGGCGGTATGGAAACGCGATTTCCCTGATCATCCAGCCCAACAAGATATGCCTGCCGGATTAGGTAGCGTATCTGAGCTGAGTCGCTCTTCGGTAAAGCAAATTGCTGTCCTGCTGCCTCTTTCCGGTAACTTGGAGCCACAGGGTTCAGCTATCCGCAACGGCATGTTGATGTCTTACAAGGAAAATCAGGGGCAATTTACCCTGAATTTTTATGACACTCAAAGCACGCCTATTAACGATCTGTACAAAAAAGTGATCCAAGAAGGCGCCGATATGATCATTGGCCCTCTACTCAAAGATCGGGTTGAGGCGTTACTGAAAGCCACCCCAGCAGTACCTGTATTAGCGCTCAATGAACTGGATCAACCTATCGTCAACGATAGTACTTACTACTTTTCGCTGTCTGCCGCCGCTGATGCCGCCCAGGCCGCCCAGTACCTCTACACCCAGGGCTATCGCAAGCCGCTGCTGATCGCCGCGCAAGGGCGGATCGGTTACAGCAGTATCAAAGCATTTGAGCTGAGCTGGGCCGCACTGAGCCAAGATAAACCGGTGGTCGCTACTTTCGGTGCCCGTAACGAAGTGCAAGGCATGATCAAAAATGCGCTCAGTGGCCGCTTAACGCCCAGAGCGGGTGAGATTGTCCAGCTAGCAGAGCAAAGTCCACGTAGCATTGATGTGGTTTATATGGTCGCTAACAGCTTGGAAGCTCGGATGATCAAGCCGTATGTCGACATATCGGTTAACCCGATGGGGAGCCTGCCTATCTTTACCGGCTCACGTGGTTACGACAGCGCGGCTACCGAGATCACATCAGAACTCAACGGTATGCATATCTCCGACATGCCGCTGCTGCAGGGTGGCTACGAGAGACAACGTGAACAAGTCGCCCTGCTCTGGCCACAGACCCAAGGTGATCTGCTTCGCCTATTTGCGATGGGCTACGATGCGGTTGCCTTGGCTGAAAATTTGCCGCAAATGCGCAAAACCGAAAGTATTCAACAGGCTGGGATGAGTGGTCAGCTAAGCGTGGATAGCAAAGGGAATATCGTCCGGCGGCTGAGCTGGGGCACTTACCAGAATGGCAAACTGGTTGAGGATAGTGCCACCACACAGCTGGAGAAGCCTGCTCATGAAGGATCTATGGAGATGGATGCGCAAACAACTGCAGAGCCTGTTCCCCTTACCGGTGAGCAAGGGACAGCACTTTGAGCAAGTTGCTGAACATTGGTTAGCCGCTCGCGGTCTGCGACTGGTAGCTCGAAACTATCGCTGCCGAGGCGGCGAAATAGACCTCATCATGTACCAAGGTCAAACCCTGGTATTTGTTGAGGTCCGTTACAGAGCAACGAACAGCCATGGCGGTGCCGCCAGCTCAATTACCTACAGCAAACAGCGCAAAATCATGCTGGCCGCTCGCCACTATTTGCAACAACACGTCATCAATGAGGCCCACCAAGCCTGTCGATTTGATGTGATTGCATTCGAAGGCGAGCAGCCGCACTGGTTCCAGAACGCATTTTAAGAGGCCCCTATGAGTGACCGCATCAAAGAGAACTACACCGAGAGCATCCAAACCAAGATAGCGGCAGCCGAAGCGCTACCTGATGCGATCCACACGGCAGCACAGATGATTACCATCTGCCTACTCAACGGACATAAGGTATTGGCCTGTGGTAATGGCCCTTCTGCCGCGCTGGCCCAGCTATTTATCTCAGAACTGGTTAACTGCTATGAAACCCAACGCCCTTCCCTGCCAGGCTTAGCGCTCACTCCTGATATGGCAACCATTAGCGCGATTGCAACCGATCATGGGTTTGAGGAGGTTTACGCTAAACAGATCCGAGCCTTAGGCCAACCAGGAGACATCCTAGTAGTGATCACGACCTCAGGGCATAGTCGCAGCCTTATCAAAGCAGCTGAAGCCGCCCTCTCCCGAGATATGACCATTGTGGTACTGAGTGGTGGAGACGGTGGCGAGATGGCGGGGCTACTCGGTCCAAACGATGTTGAAATACGAGTACCATCCACCCGTCGGCCTCGCATCTTAGAGGTAAACCTATTGACCCTTCACTGCCTCTGTGATCTCATCGACCAGACTCTATTTCCGCAACAAGAAGATTAACACAATGAAAAATAAGATCTTTTTACTCAGCTTACTAAGTTGCATCTTGCTATTACAAGGGTGTGCTGCAGTAGTGGTAGGCGGTGCAGCTAGCACAGCCAAGGTATCTGGTGACAGACGAACACTCGGGACCCAATGGGATGATCAGGCCATAGAGCTGAAGGCTGCTAATTTACTGGCGGATAATAAGCCATTGAGCACAGCGAGCAAAATCAGTGTGTATAGCAACAACGGCAGAGTGCTACTGGTTGGCCAAACCCCTTCAGATGCCTATAAGGCCGAGGCTGGTAAAATCGTTGCTCGCGTCGAAGGTGTGCGCCATGTGTATAACGAGCTACGGTTTGGCAGGCCTGTCAGCTTGGGAGTCCGTAGTAACGACTCATGGATTACCTCCAAGGTGAAGGCTGATATGTTAGGAGCCAAAAATTTTGACAGCGGCAAAGTGAAAGTCGTGACCGAGAACGGTGAAGTGTTCTTGATCGGTCTGGTCACCCGCCCAGAAGGAGATCGTGCCGTCGAGATCGCTCGCCATGTAAGTGGGGTAAAGCGTGTTATCAAGGCGTTTGAATTTGCTCAAAATTAATCATCACTATCGGTAACCACCGATAACAACAGAGCCTGTTGGTTTAAAACTGTTGTGATGCTAATAAGTAGTTAACCACTCATTCTGATATGGAAAAATCCGAAACCTGTTGGTCTCGGATTTTTTATAAGTATCACTTAGACCCTCTGCTTCTCATCGCCTACAACCCTACTCAGCTTTGCAACCGAGCGCATCACAGCCTATACCACAGGGTAAACAGGGCGCTGGGTTGCAGGCACTGAATGAACGGGTTACAACCAAGACCGCAGAAAAACAGGGAAGAGCCCATAAAAACAGAGCTAATCAGTTCAATCTGATTGGCTCTGTTTTTATGGATTGCAGTTTTACTTGATGACTTTCAGTGTCGGACGATTACTGGGGCGTGGCGGCTCAGGATCTGGTTCGTCAGAGCATTTCGCTTGTTCCAGCCAGAGATCATATCCAGGCTCAGGCGGAAACATAGTGCCCACACCATTTTCACGAGCATGAATAGCCAAAACGGCCGCCATGGGAATATAGACCTGCTGGGAAACACCGCCAAAACGAGCGCTAAAACTGATCGCGTCATTATCCATATGAAATTGCACGACTGCACGTGGCGCAATATTCAACACAATCTGCCCATCTTGGGCAAACTGCATGGGAACCATTACATGAGGCAGGTTAACGTTGACCACCAAATGGGGGGTCAGGTCATTGTCTAACAACCAATCAAAGAATGCCCGTAGCAAGTACGGGCGACTCGGGGTCATTGTAGGTTCCATGCTCATACGCCAGCGCGGATCTCACGCTCCGCTTCCGTGAGGGACGCTTGGAATGACTCACGTTCAAATAGACGCACCATGTAAGCTTTGAGCTCTTTAGCTCCACGACCACTAAGGTCGATCCCCAAGCTCGGTAAGCGCCACAACAACGGAGCCATATAACAATCAACCAAACCGAACTCTTCACTCATAAAGTAAGGCATTTCGCCAAAAATTGGCGCAATCGCCAGCAAGTTGTCCCGCAATTCATTGCGTGATGCATCGACATCCTTACCGGTCATGATCTTGTCAGCCAGTGAGTACCAGTCCAATTCGATCCGGTGCATCATCAGACGGCTGTTACCGCGGGCTACTGGATAAACCGGCATCAACGGCGGATGAGGGAAACGCTCATCCAAATACTCCATGATGATGCGCGAGGTATAAAGTGCTAGCTCGCGGTCTACCAAGGTTGGTACAGAGTTATACGGGTTCAGCTCAGCCAGCTCATCCGGCAAATTAGCTGGGTCAACTTGGCATATATCCACGCTAACACCCTTCTCCGCCAGGACAATACGTACCTGATGGCTGAACATATCGTTGGCACCGGAAAACAGCGTCATGATCGAACGCTTATTGGCAGCTACAGCCATTGAACCCTCCCGTCATAGAAAAACAGAAACGGCAATGAAGCCTCTTGGTCTTCATTGCCGTGCGTTATATTACTCTGATTTGGCCGTTTAGTGAACGTCGCGCCAGAATTCCTTCTTCAACAGCACAGTGAAGATGAAGAAGATTACGATGAAACCAAGCACCCAGAAGCCCATACGCTCACGCTCCTGCTGTACTGGTTCCGCCGAATAGACCAAGAAGTTTACCAGATCCAGCACTGTCTGGTCATACTCTTCGCTATTCATTTCACCATTACCATCGGACTTGATGCTAACGATCTGCTGAGTCTCTACATCATCGATAGTATGGGTGATGAATTCGGCACGAGGGGTACCTTGCAGTGGCTCCAGCACGTGGGGCATGCCCACTGATGGAAACACCGCATTATTAACCCCAAACGGCCGAGTCTCATCTACATAGAAAGAGCGAAGGTAGGTGTAAATCCAGTCTGCACCACGGACTCGAGCAACCAAAGTCAGGTCAGGAGGCGGAGCCCCAAACCACTTGGCCGCATCTTTCTCAGACATTGCGCTCTTCATCAAGTCGCCGACCTTGGCATCGGTGAAGATAAGATTCTCTTTCATCAAATCCTCAGGAATCGCCAAGTCCGCCGCCACTCTGTTATAGCGCTGATACTGGGTTGAGTGACAACCAGCACAGTAATTCATAAAGGTGGTAGCACCACGCTGCAGAGATGCCTTATCACTCAGATCGTAATTAGCTTTATCCAAGTGCGCCTCTGTACCGCTAGCAAGCACCAGAGATGGCAGCAGGGTTAGCACCGCAAATATTATTTTTCTCATTTAAATGTGACCCTCTCTGGCAGCGGCTTGGTGTGCTCGTTCTTGCTGTAGAAAAAGAGCAAGACGAAGAAACCAAAATAACCCAAGGTACAGATCTGAGCAGCCAGTGTCAGAGTCGGGGTCGACGGCAGAACACCCAGCACACCCAAAATGATGAAGCACACGACAAACTGCGCAATATTCAGTTTGTGTAACTTGCTGCGATAGCGAACTGAACGCACCTTGCAGCGATCTAACCACGGCAGTAAAAACAGCACCACGATAGAGAGTCCCATCATGATAACACCGAGCAACTTGTCAGGCACCGCGCGCAAAATCGCGTAGAAAGGGGTGAAATACCATACAGGGGCGATATGTGCTGGTGTCTTCAGGCCGTTGGCCACTTCAAAGTTCGGCTTCTCGAGGAAGTAACCCCACATATCCGGTTTGAAAAAGATGATCGCGCAGAAGAAAAACAGGAAACCGGCCACCCCAATCATGTCCTTGACTGTGAAATAGGGATGAAAGGCGATAGCATCTAACGGCCAACCATTGGCATCTTTATGCTTTTTGATATCGATACCATCAGGGTTGTTAGAGCCCACTTCATGTAACGCTAGGATGTGCATGGCAACCAGCATCACTAACACCAGAGGCAGAGCAATCACATGCAATGCGAAGAAACGGTTCAACGTCGCCCCAGAGATAACGTAGTCACCGCGGATCCACAAGGTCAGGTCATCACCAATCACGGGAATGGCACCAAACAATGAGATAATAACTTGAGCGCCCCAAAAAGACATTTGCCCCCAAGGCAGTAAATATCCCATGAAGGCTTCAGCCATCAGCACTAAGAAAATCAGCATGCCGAAGATCCACAACAGCTCACGAGGCTTCTGATAGGAGCCATAGATCATGCCGCGGAACATATGCAGATAGACAACGATAAAGAAGGCTGATGCACCGGTCGAATGCATATAGCGGAGCAACCAACCAAACTCCACATCACGCATGATGTACTCGACGGAAGCGAATGCACCTTCAGCAGAAGGGTTGTAGTTCATGGTCAACCACACCCCAGTAATCAGCTGGTTAACCAGCACCAGCATGGCAAGCGAACCAAAAAAATACCAAAAGTTAAGGTTTTTGGGTGCCGGATACTTAGCCATGTGATCGTTGTACATGGCAGTGAGCGGGAACCGATAATCGATCCAGCCCATCAGTTTGCTCAGCATAGCTTAAGCCTCCTTGCCGTCAGCGCCGACCAAAATCGTGCTTTCGTTAATGAATTGATAAGGCGGGACGACTAGGTTCAACGGGGCAGGTACCCCTTGAAACACGCGGCCAGCCATGTCAAATTTTGAACCATGGCATGGACAGAAAAATCCTGATGTCACCCCTTTAACCTGTTCCCCGAAGTTATCCGGTAAATAGGAAGGCGAGCACCCTAAATGGGTACAAATTCCAACGGCGACAAAAATTTCAGGCTTAATGGAGCGATAACCGTTATGAGCATAATCAGGTTGCTGAGGCTCATCAGATGCAGGGTCACGCAACTGGCCATCATGCGCGGCCAGTGCGGTTAGAGTCTGCTGAGTACGCTTAACAACCCAGACTGGCTTGCCGCGCCACTCGACACGAATAAGCTGGCCGGGTTCCAATTTACTTATATCGACTTCAACAGGTGCGCCGGCGGCTTTCGCCTTAGCACTTGGGTTCCATGACTTTATAAACGGTACAGCGGTAAACGCAGCGCCCACCCCACCAACGGCAACCGTTGACCAGGTAAGAAATCTGCGGCGACCGGAATCAACTGGCGCATTGCTCATCCAAAAACTCTCCCATGTGGACTTCGCACATTCTTATTTGTGTCCTAATTCCCCTTTTTTCCCCGTGACAACAGCGGTGGAAGCTGGAATGACAATTGCCACAGAAAAACCGAGGAAATTTTAAAGAAAAGATAACAACTTGACAAGAAAGAGAGGTAGTCGCAGAAAACAATAAATATACATTTATTTGTCTTTTGTGACGCGTAGTTAGCATCGACTAAGGTAAATTCACTAATAAAAAAGCCCAGCGATAGCTGGGCTTTTCCACGCATCGAAACGCGCATACCAAAAGCGGATTAACGCTTGGAGTATTGCGGACGCTTACGAGCTTTGTGCAGACCGACTTTCTTACGCTCAACCTTACGGGCATCACGAGTAACAAAGCCAGCTTTACGCAGTTCAGAACGCAACGTTTCATCATACTGCATCAGTGCACGAGTAATACCGTGGCGGATCGCGCCAGCTTGACCAGAAATACCACCACCGTTAACAGTGATGTACAGATCCAGTTTTTCGGTCATCTCAACCAACTCCAGCGGCTGACGGACTACCATGCGGGCAGTCGGACGACCGAAGTACTGCTCCAAGGAGCGCTGATTGATTACGATCTTACCGCTACCCGCTTTGATAAATACGCGAGCAGTGGAGCTTTTGCGACGGCCGGTACCGTAGTATTGATTTTCTGCCATGTTGCCAGTTCCCGATTAGATATCCAGTACTTGAGGTTGCTGAGCAGCATGAGCATGCTCGGCGCCTGCGTAAACTTTCAGTTTACGGAACATGGCACGGCCCAGAGGACCTTTCGGAAGCATGCCTTTGACGGCGGCTTCGATTACCATTTCCGGTTTACGCTGAATCAGCTTGTCGAAGCTGATTGACTTGATACCACCCGGGAAACCGGAGTGAGCGTGGTACATTTTGTCGGTAAATTTCTTACCGGTTACGTGTACCTTCTCAGCGTTTACAACGATGATGTAATCACCGGTGTCAACGTGCGGAGTGTACTCAGCTTTGTGCTTACCACGCAGACGAGCAGCGATCTCGGTTGCGATACGACCCAGAGTTTTACCTTCTGCGTCCACAATGTACCAGTCACGTTTTACGGTTTCTGGCTTGGCAACGAAAGTTTTCATTAAGTTAAACCCAATTACCTGTTACAGACCCAATTGCTTATGGGGGCTCTCCCACAAACAACAAAAGATAGCCTACCTGTACCCCTTCGAATACAAGTAAAGCTTAAAGTGTCGCTGCCTTATCGACAGCTGTAACGTGGGCTGGGCGATTATAAGTGAAGTTGCCTTAAATATCATCTGCTAATTTCACTGCCATGAAACCAGTAGATGTCGCCCAGCCCTACCTGCCGCAGATGCCCATCCGACTAGCAGGCGCAGTATTGTGACTAAGGAAGGTGCACTCTGGCAAGGTATTCGTGCGATTGCATTTCCTGAAGTCGTGAAAGACAACGCTGAAACTCAAAATTTAGCAGTCCATTACTGTATAGCTCCGCCATGGGAACCGCCGCAGACATGATGAGTTTGACGTGTCGTTCGTAAAATTCGTCAACCATCGCGATAAATCGACGTGCCGCATCATCCGTATTTCTGCCCATTGGTTGAACATTGGCCACCAATACCGTGTGAAACAGCCGCGCCAGCTCGATATAGTCGTTCTGGGAACGGGCAGTACAACAAAGTTGCTCGAATTCCATATAAAGCACCCCTTCCCACACGCCCAGCGACGTCAACTGACGGTGATTGACTTCAAATTCTCCCTTGCCAGCATGGTGGCCACCAGTTAATTGCAGAAAATAGCGCTCAAGATTATTTTTTGCCTGTAGATCAAGCGGGCAGTGATAGATCTCGGCTTGCTCCAGCGTGCGTAGGCGATAGTCGATCCCACCATCCACATTCAGTACTTCACAATGGCGTTCGATAAGTGCAATAGCTGGCAAAAAACGGGCTCGTTGCAACCCGTTGCGATAAAGATCCTGAGGGGGAATATTTGAGGTGGCGACCAGCACGACGCCGCGACCAAACAGCTCCTGAAATAGGGTGCCCAGTAACATGGCATCGGTGATGTCAGAGACGAAGAATTCGTCAAAACAGATAATATCTGTCTCGCTGGCCAGCTTGTGAGCCACCAGTTTTAGCGGGTCAGGCTGACCATTGAGGGCCTGTAACTCATCGTGAATACGACGCATAAAGCGGTGAAAGTGACAACGCAGTTTACGTTCACTTGGCAAGCTGTCGAAAAAAGTATCCATCAACCAGGTCTTGCCTCGGCCCACTCCGCCCCACATATAAATACCTAGGACAGGCTCCGGCGGCTTGGGCTTTTGTAACCAACCAAATAGTCCCCGCGATCTGGTCGGAGTCGGGCTACGTAGTAAATCCTGATACAGTCGCTCTAACCTGCTGATCGCCATCCCCTGCGCGGGGTCGGCCTGAAAACCGGGACGCAGCAGATCCTGCTGGTATTTTTGCTGCGGAGTCATCCTTGCACGCCTCTCCAAGTGCCTGAATAAAGGACAAAATGGTATCACGGGCACAGGGTGCACGGTATAGTGCGTGCAAGAGATCGCGGTTGGTCAAACCTCATCAATACCCACTGTTTTCGCTGTAAATAAGGAGAATATATGAGTCTATTAAACGGGATCTTGTTAGCCATCGCGGCACTGATCGTTGGCATCATTGTTGGCCGTTTTACCGTTCGTAGCAGAGATGCCGGCCGCTTGGAATCAGAGCTAAAAAAAGCCCATAAAGAGCTGGAGAGCTATCAAAGTCAAATCAATACCCATTTTGCAGAAAGCGCGGCACTGATGGAGCAACTGGCTGATCAGTATCAAAGTTTTTATCGCCACATGGCCGAGCAAAGCAAATTCTTAGCCAACGCCCAACAGCCGCTATTCCGTGAAACGCTACTCGATGATGAGACGGTAACACCTGCAAATGAAGAACCTGATGTTCCTCCCCGTGACTATGCTGGCGCATCATCTGGATTACTCAAACAACCTGGTTAATTTAAGCTGGGAACTAATCCTGCCGCTAAACAGTCTGACCTTGACGATTGCCATGCAACTTTATTTCGGGAGCTATTTCTCACATGCGTAAACCTCTTTCCATGCTCAATGTATTAGCCCTTAGTATCGGTATCGCCTTATCCGCTGCGCCAGCGCAAGCGGCGTTGCCATCTTTACTTAGCTCTAATCAAGAAATGCCAAGCTTGGCGCCGGTACTCGAACAAGTTACCCCTGCCGTAGTCAATATCTCAGTCTCTGGCAAAAAAGTGACCCGTCAGCGCTTACCAGAACAGTTTCGTTTTTTCTTTGGGCCTAACATGCCTGATGAACAGGTCAGTGAGCAGCCCTTTCAGGCTCTCGGGTCTGGCGTCATTATTGATGCCAAAAAAGGGTATGTGATTACTAACGCTCACGTGGTTTCCGAAGCAGATGAAATCAAAGTCAATCTCAAAGATGGCCGTGAATATGCAGCAAAGAAAATTGGCGAAGATAAGCAATCTGATATCGCACTCCTCCAAATTAAAGCCGATGAGTTAGTGCAAATTCAGTTTGCCGACTCTGATAATCTGCGAGTAGGCGATTACGCGCTCGCCATTGGCAATCCATTCGGTTTAGGCCAAACCGTGACGTCAGGGATCGTTTCAGCTCTGGGTCGTAGTGGCTTAAATGTTGAGAATCTAGAAAACTTCATCCAGACCGATGCCGCCATCAACTCGGGGAATTCCGGTGGTGCACTGCTTAATCTGCGTGGTGAGCTAATTGGTATCAATACCGCCATCCTAGGTCCCAACGGTGGCAATATAGGTATTGGCTTTGCGATTCCAGCCAATATGGTGCGCGATTTAGCCGATCAGATCGTGAAATACGGTGAGGTACGTCGTGGCCAGCTAGGGATCACCGGTACTGAACTGACTTCCGATATTGCTAAAACATTCGGCTATAACAAAAAAGATGGCGCATTCGTCAATCAGGTCATGCCCGATTCAGCGGCAGATAAAGCCGGGATTAAAGCAGGCGACATTATCGTGACCATCGATGGCAAACCGGTGCGCTCATTTGGTGAATTGCGCGCCAAAATCGCCACCATGGGAGCAGATAAAAAAGTGGCGCTTGGCCTGATTCGTGATGGGAAAGCACAAACTGTAACCGTGAAATTGAAACAGGCGGATGACAGTGAAGTCCGTGCTAGTGCCCTCCACCCCGCCTTAGAAGGTGCCAAACTAAGCTCAGCCACAGATCCAGTGCCTGGCGTGACAGTTGCAGAAATAGAACCTCGCTCGGCGGCGGCGGCATCTGGTCTACAAAAAGGCGACATCATCATTGGCGTCAATCGTCAACGTATCAACAGCTTGGGAGAATTAACCAAAGCCTTGAAGAATAAACCCGATGTGCTGGCGCTCAACATCCAGCGAGGGGACTCCTCACTCTATTTGGTTATCCGCTAAACCCCTCATCACCCGCAGCAACACTGCGGGTGATTTTTATCTGTTGATAATGCTATTCTCTGCCAGCTGCGTATAAGAACGAGAATGGCATGAAAATTTCCTCTTTAGTCAGTTACTTGGCCAAGTCTATTGGTTTTGGTTTGGCGGTCGCTGCATTATTGTTGCTGCTGTTCCCCACCTTACGAGGGGGAGTCCAACTCCCTAGCCTGATCACTAATGCCCGCGATCTCACGTTCTCTTACGCAGCCCATCGCGCAGGGCCCGCCGTCGTCAATGTTTACACCCGCAGCTTTTCCCGTAATCGAGACAGTCAAGCCGAGTTGCGCCCACAAGGGCTAGGCTCAGGGGTGATCATGAATGAGCGGGGCTATGTACTGACTAACTATCACGTCATCGCCAACGCCGACCAAACCATCGTGGCACTGCAAGATGGCCGCGTCTTTAGCGCTGAGCTGGTAGGCTCTGATCGTCTCACCGATTTAGCCGTGCTCTATATCGAATCGGATAATCTCCCTGTTATCCCACAAGATCCTAACCGGCTCCCCGATGTCGGCGATGTGGTCTTGGCCATTGGCAACCCGTACAACGTGGGACAAACCATTACCCAGGGCATCATCAGTGCCACTGGCCGCACGGGCCTCTCTAGCATGGGGCCCGATGGTAATGGGCGACAAGATCTGCTGCAAACTGATGCCGCCATCAACGAAGGCAACTCTGGGGGAGCGCTGGTCAATGGCCGTGGCGATCTGGTCGGTATCAATACCGCAACCTATCACCTCAACGGCAATCAAGAGAGCTACGGCATCAGTTTTGCGATTCCCTACCGACTGGCTAAACGGATCATGGATGAGCTGATCGCCAACGGCAGGGTCATTCGTGGTTATCTCGGGGTATCGATTGTCGAGATCAATCCGATAGTCGCTCGGATGATGAATCTCGGTAACCTGCAAGGGCTGGTAGTTGAAAGTCTCGATCCTAAAGGCCCTGCCAGCAAGGGAGGCTTAAAACGTGGAGATGTCCTGCTCAAGATCAACGGGGAGTCCATTTCAGGCGTACGCAGTGCCATGGACCGTATCGTTGAAAGCCGCCCAGGCACTACGCTGACTATCGCGGTATTTCGTAATGGCAAACCACTCGATGTCACTGTCACCATTGAGGAGGATCTTCGCTATCAACCTCAAAGCTCGCCCAGTCAGTAAGTCAGCATCAGAACGAGTACCACGAGCCCCCACACTATCCGTGAGGTAACTCACACTTTTAAGCGGTGCAGGAATACACGTTACAGTACGTGAAATGCCACCGAGATCACGGGAAACAAAGCCCGATAGAATCCCTATTGGACTGAGTTGACGCAAAAAAGCCTCGAATATCACCTTGGTGCTTGGAATTTCCGCTTCGAATCGGAAAAACCATGCCTACTCCCGCCTCCTACGCCAGTTTAGGGTGACGTATCCCTTCTGCCAGCATTGGAGAGCAGACCTTGCAAAGCCCCCATGATGATCAAGACCTAACCCCAAACAGCCCCGAGCTGTTACGTAAAACCGACCACATATTAGCCCGCATCTATCCGCTCCTCGGCGAGCAAGGGATCAGGCCAAATGAGGTGCAGCAGCAGATGTTGGCTTCCCATGTCAAAGCCATGGTGTGGCGTTCTTACAGTGGTGAATCGCTGCCAGACGTTGATCTCAGCCTGTTTGAAGAGATCTCCTCCCTGTCATTACGTCTGGCTGAGCAAGTCGTCGCTTGGTTGGACAACCTCGCCTATGAAGAAGCTCACCTACTATCTGTTCACTTCGAAGTGGCCAAAGAAAACGAACTCAGCTCCGTACTGAGCCAGTAATAACAGGAGATATCGACATGACTGCTATCAAACTCGTAATTGGTGATCGTCTTGGCAAGGGCCAGAAAGTAGGAGCTGGGGCAGAAGCGGCAGGCGCTACCGTCACTATCATCCCCGGCATGGCGGCCGATATGAAGCTCGGCGACGTAATGAATAAAGAGCAGGCCGACCTTGGCATCTCGTTTTGCGGGAGCGGTGGCGCAGGTGCCATCACCGCTCAGACCAAATATGGCTACAAGTGCCGTTATGGGATGCGCTCTATCGAAGAAGGGGTGACGGCCATTAACGATGGCTGCATCGTACTGGGCTTCGGCTTTATGGATAAAGAAGAGCTGGGCCAGAAATTGATCGAGGCCTTCGCTAAGAAACACGGGCGCGGCTAATGAAAGAGAGCTTCACCACCGAGCTTGTCGTCAACGGCAAGGGCACGACCCGCCAGCAAGCGTTCGCCGCCGCCCTTAGCCAAGTGCAGCCTAGCCTGCTCAAAGGTACTCCGCGAGTCATGCTGAGGATCGAACCGGTCGACGTGCAGGTACTCACAGCCGAAGAGTCTGTGCGGGTGGAGAAGTTCTTATTCTTCTTCCTGCCGCGCCAACGCCGCGAATTCAGAGTCCAGCTGAAAATCACGGTCATGGTCACCAGTCTGGATGTAGATAAGGTGGCATTCACCCAAGTGTGACGCCATCCGCGGGTATCAACCCACAAAAAGGACATGTTGGATGTTTCTAATCATTTTTATTAAATCACTCATTATCGGCGGCTTGGTCGGCGTCGGGGTGGGGGCGGGCGCGGCGCGGATGTTCCACGCTCCGACCGTGCAAGGTATGGGGGCCTTTCGCACCCTTGGCGAGCTCAACTCCTGTGAAGGGGACCCTGCCTCCCACTTCTCGTTTGGCCTTGGCTTCTTCTTTAACGCATGGGCCTCAACGGTAGCAGCAGGTGCCTTTACCCAAGATGTGGATCACCGCATCATCCCCCATTGGGCTACAGCTGCTCTGCTGGTCAAAAACCGCGATCTGGCTACCACACTGCACGACCCAAAGAAAATGGCTATCGCTGGCGGCCTCATCGGCGCCATTGTGGTCGCCTTCCTTAACAGTACGGCTGCCGCCGTGCCTGAAGCGCTGCAAGTCACCGCCGTCAAAGTGCTGGTGCCTGCCGCTAACCTGTTGGTCAGCACAGTGATGCCGGTTATTTTCTGGCTGGCTGCCATCGAAGCCGGCAAGAAGTCTGGTTTCTGGGCCACCATTTTTGGTGGTCTAGCCCAACTCATCATGGGGAACGCAGTCCCAGGCCTGGTGCTGGGCATCCTGATCGGAAAAGGGGTCGAAGAGAGCGGCTGGAACCGAGTCACCAAGATCATGATGGTGACCATCGTCTTGCTGTTCGTGCTGAGCGGATTCTTCCGTGGCTTCGATATGAAACTGATTGAGTCTTTCCACTTGGGGATTCCCGTGTGGCTGGACAACGTCCATAACCTGATGAGCGGTAAATAAGGGACCACACCATGGATGAGAAATTAAGAAATAACTTTTGGTATGCCGACTGGTCCTTCCCGATTTTTGTTGGTTTGCTCTCTGCTGGCGTATTCGCGGGCACCCACATGTACTACTTGTATGGTGTCGGCGCCTTCAACGAAGTGGCCTTCGTCTCGATGCTAAAAGCGGGGATAGAAACTGGTGCTTACGGCGCCGTCGCTGCTTTCGGTGCTAGCTTCCTGTTTGCCCGAATTATTGAGGGCTCACTAGTCGGGATCCTCGACATTGGTGGCGCAGTGCAAACAGGGGTTGGTCTGGGCGTACCTGCATTACTGCTGGGCGCCGGTATCGTCTATCCGCTGGAGAACTTCACTGCATCGCTCGTGACCGGTATGGTCATTGGTTTGGCCATTGGCTACATCATTATTCTGGCCCGTAAGTTCACCATTAATCAGAGCAACTCCACCTATGGCGCCGACGTCATGATGGGGGCTGGTAACAGCTCAGGCCGCTTCCTCGGCCCCCTGATCATCCTCTCGGCCATGGGTGCATCTATCCCCATCGGCTTGGGCTCACTGCTCGGGGCATTGCTGTTCTACGTCTGGGGTAAGCCTATCACTGGTGGCGCCATCTTGGGAGCCATGCTGCTGGGTTCCTTCTTCCCAGTCGCTCTGGCCTAAGTCTTAGCCGCCCTTACGGGCGGCATTTTTCGAGGTCATCACCATGTACGACATGATCATCAAAGCGGGACGCCAAGGAAATGGTGAACTGATCGACATCGCCATCCAACACGGCAAGATTGCAGCCCTTGGTCAATTGCCACCTCAGGCCGAGGCAAAGCAAACCCTTGATTTTGCTGGCGATGTCTACGTGAGTGCAGGCTGGATCGACGGCCATACCCACTGTTACCCTGCATCCCCCATCTATCACGATGAACCAGATAAGGTAGGCGTCGAATCAGGCGTCACCACGGTGATCGACGCTGGGAGTACCGGTGCTGACGACGTGGATGATTTTCAGCAGTTAGCGGCACAGTGCAAGACCCGTGTACACGCCCTGCTCAACATCTCGCGTATTGGCCTACTGCGCCAAAACGAACTGGCTGACAGCCGAGACCTGGATGCGGAGTTAGCCAGCGCGGCCATTGCCCGTCATCCCCGCTTTATCGTGGGGATCAAGGCGCGGATGAGCGGTAGCGTGATCGGTGAAAACGGCTTACAACCGCTGCGCATGGCCAAGCAACTGCAACGCGATAATGGCAATCTGCCTTTAATGGTGCATGTAGGAAACACCCCACCCGATCTCGATGAAATTGTCGCGCTGCTGGGAGAGGGTGATCTGCTGACTCACTGCTTTAATGGCAAACCCAATCGCATCCTCACTCCGGCCGGGGAATTACGCCAAACGGTACGTGATGCAATGCGGCGTGGGCTCATGCTCGATATCGGCCACGGTGGCGCTAGCTTCAGCTTTGACGTAGCGCAGGTCGCCATCAGCCAAGGCATTTTGCCGCACACCATAAGCTCCGATATCTATTGTAAGAACCGGATTAAAGGTCCGGTCTACAGCCTTGCTCACGTGATGTCCAAGTTTCTCACTATCGGCATGACGTTGGATCAGGTGCTCGCTTGCGTCACTGCCAATGCAGCGGATGCCCTGCGCCTGAGTGGTAAAGGCCGTCTCGCAGTCGGGGCCGATGCTGACCTAACGTTGTTTGAGCTGGCCCAAGGCCCGGTCGTATTTACTGATACCGAAGCGCAGTCCCGCCATGGCGAACTGCAACTGCAACCCCTCGCTGCGCTGGTAAGCGGCGAGCTGGTTCTGACTCACTATGGGAAATCGCACCATGCCTTCTGTTTATGAGAAATATCAACTTAAACCGGTGATCAATGCCTCTGGCCGGATGACCATTCTGGGTGTCTCCACCCCGGAACAAGAAGTGGTTGATGCGGTCAATTTTGGTCTTGGTCACTATTTCGAGATCAAGGACCTGACCAACAAGACCGGCGCTTACCTCGCCAATCTGCTGGGCGTCGAAGATGCGGTCGTGGTCTCCTGCGCCAGTGCTGGCATTGCCCAATCGGTCGCAGCCATGATCGTCCGTGGCGACGCCTACCGATTAGAGCACCTGCACGCTCATCACCATAATGTGCCAAGCGAGATCGTGCTGCCCAAAGGCCACAATGTGAACTACGGCGGCCCCGTGGGCACCATGGTCAATTTGGGGGGCGGTAAAGTGGTAGAGGCTGGCTACGCCAACGAATGCTCACCAGCCCAGCTGGCTGCCGCCATTAGCCCTAATACGGCGGCTATCCTCTACATCAAATCTCACCACTGTGTCCAAAAAAGTATTCTGTCGGTCGCTGAAGCTGCCGAGGTCGCCAAAGCCCATCAGCTGCCTTTGATCGTTGATGCAGCAGCTGAAGAGGATTTACGCCTCTATTACCAGCTGGGCGCAGACCTGGTTATCTACAGCGGCGGTAAGGCCATTGAGGGACCAACCAGCGGTCTCGTCCTTGGCAAACGCCAATATGTAGAGTGGGTCAAGCAACAATCAGCAGGAATTGGCCGTGCCATGAAAGTCGGTAAAGAGGGGATCCTTGGCCTGACCCACGCCATCGAACGCTACTTGGTGAAAGAGCAAGAGAGCGGTGCGGCCATGGTCACCAAGATGACCCCGTTCATCGAGCGCCTCAACCAGTTGCCTGGGATCACCGCCAAAGTGGTATGGGATAGCGCAGGTCGCGACATCGCCCGCACTGACGTAGCCTTCGACCATGACCGTATCGGCATGACCACGGTGCAGGTCGTCGCCCGTCTGCAGCAGGGTACCCCCGCTATTTACTGCCGTGGCTACAAGGCTAACGAAGGCCATATCGAGTTTGATGTGCGCAGCGTCAGCACGGCCCAACTCGACCAGATTTATTCCGCTATCGCCCATCTCGTTCAGGAGAATCATTGATGTCCCTCACTCCCCATTACTATCGTGACCGTGTCTGCCTCAACGTATTGGCGGGTTCGAAACAAAATGCAGCCGAGGTGTACGCCGCAGCAGAAGGCCACGTACTCGTGGGCGTGCTATCCAAAAACTATCCGGATGTCCCCTCAGCGGTAGCTGACATGCGTGAGTACGCAGCCCTCATTAATAACGCCCTCTCCATCGGGCTGGGGGCAGGCGATCCTAAGCAATCCGCCATGGTGGCTCAGCTGGCTTGCCAATTGCAGCCCCAGCACGTCAACCAAGTCTTCACGGGCGTGGGCGCCAGCCGAGCATTATTAAACCAATCTGAAACCTTGGTGAATGGCCTGATCTCCCCGACTGGCACCCCTGGCATGGTCAAAATCTCCACTGGTCCACTCAGTGCGCAGCAAGCCGATGGTATCGTGCCCATTGATACGGCGATTGCACTGCTCAAAGACATGGGCGGTAGCTCAGTCAAGTTCTTCCCGATGGGAGGGCTCACTTGCCGTGACGAATATCAGGCCGTGGCCGAAGCGTGTGCTCGTCATGGTTTCTGGCTCGAACCAACCGGCGGTATCGATCTGGATAACTTTGAGGAGATAGTCAAGATCGCCTTGGATGCGGGGGTTGAGAAAGTGATCCCTCACGTCTATAGCTCGATCATCGATAGCAACAGTGGCCAAACTCGCCCAGACGATGTGCGGACACTGCTCACCATGGTGAAACAACTGCTTGCTTAATGATACTGGTGCCGACTAGCTCAACTGGTCGGCACCTCATTTGTGAATGATCTAATACTTGTTAACATTGGGTCTTTCTTTACGCAACCGGAGTCGCCTTATGACCAAACTGTCCCACCCCAGACTCCATCAGTTATTGGCTCAACTTCAGGCCGCGCCCTTGCCACAAGAGGAGCTCGCCCGCCGTCTCAATGTCTCGACCCGTACTGTGCGCACTGATGTGGCAACCCTCAATGAACTCATCGCCGCCCATGGCGCTCATCTTATCCACCAACGTGGCAGCGGCTACCAGCTCAAGATTTACAATCAAGGTTTGTTTAACGAACTACTGGCTGCGCAGGAGCAAGAGGTGAGCCTGCCCCGCACCAGCCGCGAGCGGGTACTTCATCTGCAAATCCTGTTGCTGACAGCAGAACAGGGGATCAAGCTCGATGAACTGGCTGACACTTGGTATTTAAGTCGCGCCGCCCTACAAGGAGATATGGCTGAAGTACGTGAACGACTTGCTCACTTTGGCCTCACCATCGACAGTAAGCCCCGCTTAGGGATGCGTATTCAGGGCTGTGAAACGGCAATCCGCGCCTGCCTCACCCAGTTACTCTACCAAGAGCTACTGCATAACAAGCAGCTGCAAAGTCTGCTACCCAACCTGTGCCCTAGCAAAACACTGGAGGTAGTGGGCAACCACATTCATGCTCAGCTTACTCGGCATCAGCTACGGCTAGTCGACGAAAATTTACAACAATTGACCATCTATTGTGCCGTGGCCCTCTTACGCCAGGCATCTGGGCATGAATTACATCAATTTACCAGCGAAGATCTTACGCCACAGATGTTAGCTGCAGCGAGAGACATCTATAGCGAACTCCCGACCCTCACCTTACCAGTAGAAGAGGAAATTGCCTGCCTCGCGATTCAGATCCAAGCTCGCCTGATTGCCGAACCGCTGCAACTGAGTGCCGTCATGGCAACCGAAAGCGAACAGCTAGTCGGCCATTTACTGGACTATATTCATCAGCACTATCCCTATGATTTACGCTATGACCTTCAGTTGCGGGCAGACTTGCAAACCCACATCTGCGCTATGTTGCTACGAGTCAAATACCAGATTGGTAGCCATAACCCGCTGGCAGATCACATTAAGCAGTATTATCCCCTCGCCTACGACATCACCTTGGCGGCCATCTCGGAGTGGATTAAACAGACGCCTTATCGCCTCACCCACCATGAAATCGGCTATTTAGTCATCCATATCGGGGTTGGCTTAGAGCGGCACTATGATATCGGCTACACCAGACACCCGCAGGCGCTGCTGCTATGCGATGCCGGTAACGCCACCTTTCGCGTGCTGGAAGCTCGCATCAAGCGAGAGTACCCACAACTGCAACTCACCATGCTGGAGTCTGTGCGAGATTACGAAGGGCTGGGGGAAGTGCTGCAAGATTTTGTCATCAGTACCGTCAAGGTTACTGAGAAGAATGCCCCTGTGATACAAGTGGCCCCCTTCCCAACACAGTACCAGCTAGAGCAACTGGGTAAACTCGTGCTCATTGATCGCACCCGCCCTTATATGCTCGATAAATATTTTGACGCTAGCCACTTTCTCATCGTGAATGAGCCTCTCACTCAGACTCAGCTATTTCAGCAAGTCTGTGACCAATTGGAACAAGAAGACCTCGTAGAAATGGGTTTTCGGACGTCGCTGCATGAGCGGGAGCGGATTGTCTCCACCATGCTAGGGGAGGGTATTGCACTGCCCCACTCACTGGGATTACTCGCTCGTCGCACCTTGGTTTATACCATCCTCGCTCCACAGGGGATCGACTGGGGAAATGGCGAGACAGCCTCCCTGATATTCGTACTGGCCATCAGCAAGGCTGACTATGAAGAAGCGATGGCACTGTACGATCTGTTTTTGACACTCATGAACGAAAAAGCCAGCAAGAATCTGCTGGCTTGTCGTGACTTTGCCAGCTTCAAAGCGCTGGCACGAGCGGGTTAAGTGATCAAGTGAGGGGTCACTTACTCCTCATGAAAGCCAGAAGTAAATAACGCCACGACTGCGGCTAACGCTTCAACTTCTTCAGGACCATCAGCCTGAACTTGTACCTGCTTACCTTGGGCTGAATCGAGCATCAACAAACCAATCACGCTGTCTGCATCCGCTTCGACACCCTCTTCGTTACGCAGCAACACATGGGCATCAAAGCCCTGCACCAATTCAAACAGCATCATGGCAGGCCGAGCATGAATACCCAGCTTGTTTTTCACTTCTACCGAAGCACAGACTGTCATGAAAAATCCTATTTCAGCTCAAGATGGGGGGCTGCTTTATCCAGTGTTCGATGGCGGGTCTGCACATTTTTACCCATCTGAACAAAGGTGTTCGCTAAATGCTCTACCATAAAAACCGACCGGTGCTGGCCACCGGTACAACCAATACCTACCGTCACATAACTGCGGTTATTGCGCTCTAAATGCGGTAACCAAGTTACCAACATATTCTCGATCTGCTGAATAAAACGCATTACATCAGCCTGCTGTGAGAGATAGTTGATAACAGGGGTATCTTTACCGGTAAAGGGCTTTAGCTCTGGCACCCAGTGAGGATTAGGTAGAAAACGCGCATCAAATACAAAGTCCGCATCCTTGGGAATACCGTATTTAAAGCCAAATGATTCGAATACTAAAACCAGCTCATTCTCTTTTTTGCCCAGCACCCGAGTCTTAATAAACTCACTCAGCTCATGAATACTCAGGCTGGTGGTATCGATACGGAGATCTGCCGTTGAAGAAAGGGGGGCCAGCAAATGGGTCTCTTCCCGAATCGCCTCGTCCAACGACAAGTTATTACGCGAAAGTGGATGTAACCGGCGACTTTCGCCATAACGTTTGAGCAAGGCACCATTATCCGCATCAAAGAAAAAGCTGGCAAACTCAACCCGGCGCTCATTACGAACCTGAGCTAACAGGAGCTCTAGTTTTTCTGGGTCACTTGGCAGGTTACGCACATCAATGCTAACAGCTAGCTTGTCACACTGGCTTTCAACTGACACGATCAACTGCGGCAACAAGTTAACTGGTAAGTTGTCGACACAGTAGTAGCCAAGATCCTCTAACACTCGCAGAGCAACCGTTTTACCTGACCCAGAGCGGCCACTGACCACGATTAACTGCATGTTATTCTCCCACCCTAAAAGCTATCACCCACATCTTTCGATCAGGCAGAGGTCATCACTTGGTATAGCTCTTCATCACTCTGAGCTTGACGTAACTGGCGACAAACCGCCTTGTCACCCAACTTCGACGCCATCAACGACAACGTTTTGAGGTGCTGTTTGCACTCACTTTCTGGTACCAATAAGGCAAATAAGAGGTCTACCGGTTGGTTATCTATCGCATCGAAGGCAATAGGCTCAGCAAACGTCATTAGAATCGCGGTTGGCGGGAATTCGTCATCGATTCGACCATGGGGTATCGCGATACCGGCCCCAATCCCAGTACTGCCCATTTTTTCACGCGCTAACAAGCACTCAAACAGCGTTTGCCGAGAAGTGCCAAGCCGTTCAGCAGCCAACTCGCTGATGATTTCCAGCGCTCGTTTTTTGCTAGTACAAGGGACTGCACTCTTGGTGCAGCCCAGACTCAGTATGTGTTCAAGTTGCATAATTATTTTTTGTTTAGCTTATCTTTGTGCTTGATAACTTGCCGGTCTAGTTTATCGAGCAAGATATCGATGGCCGCGTACATATCTGTGTGCTCTGAGTTAGCGAACACCTCGCCTCCATTCACATGAAGCTTGGCTTCGGCTATCTGGTTCAATTTTTCAACGCTAAGCACCACATGTACATTGTTGATGTGGTCAAAATGACGCTCTAGCTTGGCAAACTTATTATTCACATAATCACGTAAAGCTTCAGTGATCTCAACATGGTGTCCGGTCAGGTTAATTTGCATAACAATTTTCCTTCTGTTTTGCCTAAACCAGGCGTTTGCGCTGATTGGATGGTGGGATCAATAAAGATTCACGGTACTTAGCGATCGTTCGTCTTGCCACCATGATACCCTGTTCGGCCAACAAATCCGCGATCTTGCTATCACTTAGTGGCTTGGCAGGGTTTTCTGCCATAACCATTTTTTTGATCAGCGCACGAATAGCTGTCGATGAGCACTCCCCTCCTCCTTCGGTGTTCACATGACTGGAGAAGAAAAACTTCAACTCGAAAATACCTCGCGGTGTATGCATATACTTTTGAGTCGTTACCCTAGAAATGGTCGACTCATGCATCTCCACCGCATCGGCAATATCATTGAGTACCATGGGTTTCATGGCCTCTTCACCATACTCAAAAAAGCCCTGCTGCTGTTCAACAATACAACATGCAACTTTCAGCAGCGTATCATTGCGGCTCTCTAGGCTTTTGATGAACCACTTGGCTTCTTGTAGATGGGAACGAATAAACTGAGTATCGGTACTACTACGCGCATTGCGAGCCATAGCAGCATAGGTTTCATTGACGCGGATCCGTGGTGCCGAATCCGGATTAAGCTCCACAACCCAACGATCTTGGCGCTTTACTACAGAGACATCTGGTATCACGTATTGAGAGTCACTATGGATGATATAGTTACCTGGCCGTGGCTCTAACAGTAAAATCAAATCAAGCACTTCTTTGAGGTCGCTCTCTTTGAGGCGAGTCTTGCGCGCTAAGGTACGGTAATCACGGCTTCCGAGTAACCCCATGTGCTCAGAAATCACCTCTCTCGCTTCATGCAGCCACGGTGTCAATGGATCATATTGTCCTAACTGGATGAGCAAACACTCCTGTACCGAGCGAGCGGCGACCCCTACTGGGTCAAAGTGTTGAACTCGCTTAAGTACGGCTTCAATCTCGTCAAGCTCTACTTCAACATCATCACTGGTTACGGCAGCCTGAATATCCGTGAGCTCAACGGTCAAGTAACCAGATTCATCAATTGCATCGATGATGGCAAGGGCAATGGCAGCATCTAGATCACTAAATGGGGTTAGCCGCATCTGCCAAAGTAGGTAATCTTGCAGACTTTCTGTTGTCTCCCCCTGATAAACACTATCTTCACCATCATAGGCAGGCCCTGCACTTTGGGCCGTCCCTGCGGAATAGACATCATCCCATGTGGTATCAACCGGCAGTTCATCAGGCATCTGCTCTTGAGCCATGGCATCACTAGAATCTAGCTGCGCAGCATCGTTTTCTAGCTCCGACGCCGTCTCTTTTGCGTCATTTTCCTCTTGTTCTAGCAACGGATTGCTATCGAGTGCCTGTTGAATTTCCTGCTGAAGTTCCAGAGTGGAGAGCTGGAGCAGACGAATCGCTTGTTGTAATTGCGGCGTCATCGTCAAGGATTGGCCAAGACGCAACTGTAATGTCGGCTTCATCTACGTCGGGATATCCTTATGCTTCGATCGAGGCACTCTTCATAAACATGAAGAGATGTCCCCTTACTATAGACTGAATTGATCACCCAAATAGACACGCTTGACCTGCTCATCAGCAAGGATTTCCACCGGAGTACCCTCTGCGATCATCTTGCCATGGCTAACGATATAGGCCTTTTCACAGACCGCCAACGTCTCTCTAACGTTATGATCCGTGATCAAAACACCTAACCCCCGGTCCTTGAGATGCTGGATTATTTTTTTGATGTCAATCACCGAGATAGGATCAACGCCGGCGAATGGCTCATCCAACAAGATAAAACGTGGTTCAGCTGCCAGAGCTCGTGCTATTTCAACCCGCCGTCGCTCGCCACCAGAAAGGCTCTGCCCCAAGTTATTACGGATATGGGTAATATTGAACTCTTCCAATAATTGCTGAACCCTGTCCTCCCGCTGCTCACGACTTAGTCCTTTGCGGGTCTGCATCACACCCATTAGATTATCGAATACCGATAGGTGGCGAAAAATCGATGCTTCCTGAGGTAAGTAACCGATGCCATTACGGGCACGTACATGCATCGGCTGCAAGCTAATATCTTGCTCATCGATCGTAATAAGCCCCGCATCTCGCTGTACCAAGCCTACGATCATGTAAAAAGAGGTTGTTTTACCTGCCCCATTTGGCCCCAACAAACCCACTATCTGGCCTGTCCCGACCTCTAGACTCACATCACTGACGACCATTCGCCGTTTATAACTCTTCTGCAGCCCCACTGCTTTTAACACTGCCATGGTTTATTTTCCCTGGTTTTTACGATCGGTGGGTTTGTCGAAGTTTTCTATTTGATCAGGAAGGAACACGGTTTTCACTCGCTGATTGGGCGCCTTACTCTCCGCAATCATCTGTTGCTTGACAATGTCATAGCGGATCAAGTCGCCATTGACTTGACTGTCCTCTTGTTTCAACTGACCGTTCCCGGTAATGGTCACCAAACGATTCTTCAGCTCGTAGCGAATACTATTACCATGAGCATTGACTGGTTTTCCGTTATCGAGGATCTGAAAGAAGGTTGCGGGCTGACCATAGGCAGTCATCACCTCTGCACCTTTTTCACCAGAACGACTCACAACCACTTTATCAGCCTTGATCTTGATAGTGCCTTGCGTAATGGCCACATCCTGCTCGAAGGTGATGCGATTGTCCTGCATTTCGGCTATCTGTTTCACCGCAGCGACAGAGACCTTTTCGGCAAAATCAGACTCCTTTGCAATTAAATGACCACCCAGCAGCAGTGTTGCAAAAACTAAGTTAACGTTTTTCATTGAAATAAATGGCATGACCTTGATCCAATAACTCGAAATATTTGCGTTCCAGCTGACCTTTTAAGCCAACTCCTCGGGTCTGAAAATCCCGACCCACTATGTTTACGTATTGATTGCTGCGCACATGCTGAGTCACCAGATCCAGTTCCAGATATGGAGTATCTAACGTCGCAATAAAAGAGGTCGGCTGCAGACCAGTCAAATGGACCTTTTCACGCAAAATTACACTGTCATCAATATTGAGTACGCCCGTCTCAGCCGTAACCTTCCATTCATCTCTTCCACTCTCATCGAAGAGATAAACGACCGGCTGCTCGAAGGTCGCTTGCTCAAGAATCTGAAAATACTCTGCATAGTCCGACTCAAGACGCTCAGTGCGCTTGCCGTTGATATCGAAACGAGTGGTCACTAGTCCCTTAGCGATAAAATCTGGCTGATAATGCTCTGTTTTTGCTGTCTCATTCACTATCGGATCAACTTTACTGAGCTGCCATGCGACAAGCGCCACTAAAAATAACAGGGCAAACAACGGAGTCTGCCTGCTCATACCGACACCTCGGGCTGGTAATCGCCATGTCCTTGCGCTTGTAAAATTAAGTCACATACCTCACGCACTGCCCCCATCCCGCCACCTAGGCGCGTCACTAAGTCAGCACGGCTCAGCACGAGCGGGTGTGCATCGGCAACAGCAATGCCAAGGCCACAGGCCTCCATCACAGGTAAGTCGATAGTGTCATCCCCCATGTAGGCAGCTTGTGACGCATCTAATCCTAACTGGGTCAACAAGGCTTCAAAATGAGGCAATTTGTGATCAGCACCTTGCACAATATGGGTAACACCGAGGCTTTGCATCCGATTGCTCACGATGCGAGATGTTCGCCCAGTAATAATTGCAATCTCGATGCCTGCCGTGAGCAGGGCACGCATTCCTGCCCCATCACGAGTACAGAACGTTTTCAGCTCTTCACCATCATTGCCCATATAGATGAGACCATTGGATAGCACCCCATCCACATCACATACTAACAGGCGAATATGAGCGGCTTTTTCATACTGACTGCGCGTTACCGAACCATATAAGGTCGCTACGTGTTGCATCAAATCACCCCAGCTTTCAGCAAGTCATGCATGTTGAAAGCCCCCTTAAGGCGCTTGTCTTCATCCACCACCAATAATCCGTTGATTTTTCTTGTTTCCATCAATTTGACCGCTTCAGCAGCCATCATTTCTGGTCTGACGGTAACACAGTGCGTGGTCATCACCCTGCTGATAGGGGTGAAATGAATATCCACTTGTTGATCTAAAACTCGGCGTAGATCGCCATCGGTAAATAACCCGGCAAGCTGACCGTCGATATTAACGATCGCTGTCATACCCAACCCTTTGCGACTAACTTCAAGTAACGCTTCGCTGATGGTGGCATCTATACCAACTTGGGGCAACTGATCGCCAACGTGCATCAAATCACCGACGCGCAATAACAGACGCTTACCTAAAGATCCGCCGGGATGCGACAACGCGAAATCATCTGCGGTAAAGCCGCGCGCTTCCAGTAATGCCACCGCCAACGCATCACCCATCACTAATGTGGCGGTCGTACTCGAGGTCGGTGCTAGCCCCAACGGGCAAGCTTCTTTTTCTACTCTGATACATAAATGAACATCGGCTTCTTTAGCCATAGTGGACGCTGGGTTACCCGTCATACAAATCAGCCGGATACCACGCCGCTTGAGTACCGGCAATAACGCTAGAATTTCGTCACTCTCACCGGAATTGGAAATAGCGATAATAAGATCGCTGCCAGAAATCATCCCCAAGTCGCCATGACTCGCTTCACCAGGATGAAGAAAGAAGGCAGGCGTTCCCGTACTGGCCAACGTAGCAGCAATCTTGCTGCCAATATGACCCGATTTGCCCATGCCTGTGACAACTATCTTACCACTGCAGTGGAGTATCATTTCGCACGCGCGCTCGAATGCTTCGTTTAAATACTGATAGAGACCTTCAATTGCTTGTTTTTCAATATCTAGCACTGCACGAGCACTACGACGATAATCGAATTGGTGAGACACGTTGTCAGACTTTGCAGACATAAAACACAGCTCCGGACCGAAATTAGCTGCGGGATTATAAAAAAGTCTGCTCTGATAAGCGAATCGTATGGTTGGCTGTGCCAATGTGACGTATTTTGTTACAAACAATTACTACATAATCGGGCTTTATGGCTGACTAGCAGCTGTTCCTTGTAGTTGCGAAGCCCTAGACTAGCCCATAAAATCCGCACTTCATTTACATGGGATGGATAACGGTTTGAACGATGACCTGATCACCATTTCTGACCTGACGTTTAGTCATGCAGATCGGCTGTTGTACGATGGGATAAACCTAACCATTCCTCGTGGTAAGGTCACCGCGGTTATGGGGCCGAGTGGTATAGGTAAGACCACCTTATTACGCTTGATTGGTGGCCAGATTAAGCCTGAATCAGGCCAAATCCTCTTTGATGGTGAGAATATTGCCACGCTGTCTCGGCGTCGCCTCTATGAGGTGCGTAAACGGATGAGCATGTTGTTTCAAAGCGGCGCACTATTTACCGGTATGACGGTCTATGACAACGTCGCATTCCCGCTACGCGAGCATTCCGGCCTACCGGAAGAGTTGATCCACACGATAGTCATGATGAAGTTGCACGCCGTCGGGCTACGGGGGGCTGCTAACCTGATGCCTTCTGAATTATCTGGAGGCATGGCTCGCCGTGCCGCGCTTGCTAGATCTATTGCCCTAGACCCAGACCTCATTATGTATGATGAGCCATTCGTGGGTCAGGATCCCATCACCATGGCAGTACTAGTGAAACTCATCAAAGAGCTCAATGATGCTCTTGGTATCACCTCTGTCATTGTTACGCATGATGTTAAAGAGGTACTGAGCATCGCTGACTACGCTTATATCATTGCTAACCGCAAGGTGGTGGCACATGGTACCCCAGCTCAGCTACGTGAAGAGCACAACCCAGAAGTCGAGCAATTTCTTCGCGGATTGCCCGATGGTCCTGTCCCATTTCATTTTCCAGCAGGCGATCTGCTACAGGATCTCTGATGCTAATAAACCAAATAAGCAACCTAGGTCGGATTGGCATTCGGGCCATGAGCTCTCTTGGGCGCGCAACGATTATGCTGTTCCATGCGCTGGTAGGCAAACCCGAACCCCGCAAACACTTTCCGCTGCTCGTGCAGCAACTCTATGTGGTCGGTGTACAATCCGTCGCCATCATCTTGGTGTCAGGTCTATTTATCGGCATGGTGCTGTCGCTGCAAGGCTACAACGTACTAAAGGATTTCGGTGCCGAGCAGAGTCTGGGGCCACTGGTTTCGCTCTCTTTACTGCGAGAGCTCGGGCCTGTGGTCACCGCACTGCTTTTCGCAGGACGCGCAGGGTCAGCTCTTACTGCCGAAATTGGTTTGATGAAAGCAACCGAACAGCTGTCTAGCTTGGAAATGATGGCTGTCGATCCCTTACGTCGTGTAGTTGCGCCACGCTTCTGGGCGGGTGCGATCAGCATGCCGCTTTTGGCATTTATGTTCAGCCTCATCGGTATCGTGGGTGGCAAGCTAGTAGGGGTAGATTTACTGGGTGTTGACGAAGGAAGTTTTTGGTCTGCTATGCAGGCCTCCGTCGACTGGTATGACGACATTATGCAGGGTGCCATCAAGAGCGTCATTTTTGCTCTCGTGATCTCTTGGATCGCACTTTTTAATGGCTACGATGCCAAGCCGACTTCGGCAGGGATCAGCCAAGCCACGACCCGCACCGTGGTTCACTCGTCCCTCGCCGTACTCGGCTTGGATTTTATACTCACCGCAGTCATGTTTGGGTAAGGTAAAGATGAAGTTCAGCAAAACAGAATTCTTAGTCGGTATCTTCATGCTAGCCAGCATAGGCGCAGTGTTGGCACTGGCACTGCAAGTGGCAGGTTTGAGCTTCAAACCAGAGGGGGAGACCTATACCTTACGCGCGCATTTCGATAACATCGGCGGCCTCAAAATCCGCTCACCCGTCAAGGTTGGGGGGGTGGTCGTCGGCCGAGTAAGTAATGTCGTATTAGATCCGAAAACCCAGGTTCCCGAAGTCACCTTGATGATGCAAAAAAGTGCTGGGGAATTTGCGGATACCAGTACGCTTTCGATTCTCACCTCTGGTCTACTCGGCGAGCAGTACATTGGTCTAGTACCTGGCTTCAGTGACGAGGAAATGGGCACCAACATGCTCAAAGACGGTGACCTGATTGAAGATACCAAGTCCGCTATCGTGCTAGAGGACCTGATTGGTAAGTTTCTTTACAATCAGTCATCCGATAACAAATCAGACAGCAATAAGGAGTAACCATGTTTAGAAAAATTGTCCTACTGCTGGGCTTGATCACTAGCATGATGGTTTCACTATCTCTTCACGCAGCGGTGGATGCCAAAGACCCCAATGCACTCGTCGATATGGCAGCAAAACAGACATTTGCTCGCCTTAAAGCCGATCAAAAACTGATCAAAAGTAACCCTGAGCACTTACGTGTCATTATCCGTGAAGAGCTATTGCCTTACGTCGATAATCGTTTCGCAGCATATAAAGTCCTTGGCAACCAGATCAAGCAAACGACCCCCGCTCAGCGCGATGCATTTGTCGCAGTATTTACCGAATACATGGTGAGCTCATACGCTGATGCACTAGCCCATTTCGACAAGCAGACCGTCAAGGTGGAGCCGAGCAAAGCCCCTAGTGATAGCAATATTACGGCGGTGAACCTCAGCGTAAAGGAAGCTGGCAAACCTGATATATTTCTCGAATTTAAATTGCGTAAAAATAACAAAACTGGCGAGTGGAAAGCATTCGACATGGTCGCCGAAGGAATTAGCCTACTCTCCGCTAAGCAAAATGAATTGGGCGGCCTGATTCGCCAAAATGGCATTGATGCCGTGATCAAGCAGCTCACCGAGCATAATGCTAAACCCTTGGTGCTCAAATCATGATCCTAAGCGGCGATCTGCAGGTGCAACAGGCTAAAAGCCTATGGTTGCGCCGTGCCGAATGGTGGCAACAAGATTGTATCGAATTGAGTGCGGTCACCGCACTCGATTCCGCTGGGCTGGCGCTGCTGGTTAAGTGGGCCAAAGCGGTATTAACACGAGGCGCTACACCACAGGTGGTGGGTGCCTCCGCTGATTTTTATACACTGGCAAACCTATATGGTGTCGCTAATTTGTTTCAATCAACGTCGCCTACAACTGAGGATAAATAATGCAAGTCTCTGAAATAGAACAAATACTCCTAGAGGCTCTGCCATTATCCGAAGTCCATGTCAAAGGCGATGGCAGCCACTACCAAGTGATCGCCGTCGGTAATCTATTTGATGGCATGAGCCGAGTGAAGAAACAGCAAGCCATCTATGCTCCCCTAATGGACAAGATCGCCTCGAATGCTATTCACGCTCTCTCCATTAAGGCCTTCACGGATTCCGAATGGAAGCGTGAGCGCAAATTCCTACTCCCCTCCTGATTTGGTAAAGAAGTAAAAATGGACAAATTTAAAATCGATGGTCGTTGTACCCTCAGCGGCGAGGTGACCATCTCTGGCGCCAAAAACGCTGCCCTGCCGATCCTATTCGCAACCCTGCTGTGTGATGAAGAGGTACACCTCTCCAACGTGCCACGTCTGAAAGATGTGGGGACGACCATCAAGCTGCTGGAGATGCTAGGTGCCACCACCAAGGTGAATGGTAATGTCACCGTGCTGACTGGCGCAGTGAATAACCACGTTGCGCCCTATGAGCTGGTAAAAACCATGCGCGCGTCCATCTTAGCGCTGGGCCCGCTGGCGGCGCGTTTCGGTGCAGCTGATGTCTCCCTACCTGGCGGTTGCGCTATCGGAGCGCGCCCGGTCAACCTGCACGTTCACGGCCTCGAGTTGATGGGCGCCAAGATCACCATCGAAGATGGCTACATCAAGGCTCGGGTTGATGGCCGCCTGAAAGGTGCCCACATTCTGATGGACATGGTCTCCGTCACCGGCACTGAAAACCTGATGATGGCTGCGACCTTGGCTGAAGGCCGTACCGTGATCGAAAATGCAGCTCGCGAACCAGAGGTGGTCGACTTAGCGAATTTCCTCAATACGCTGGGAGCAAATATCCAGGGCGCAGGCACCAACACCCTGACCATTGACGGTGTTGAGCGTCTGCATGGTGGTCGCTATAGCGTACAGCCTGATCGCATCGAGACCGGTACTTTCCTAGTAGGTGCCGCGGTCACGGGTGGCAAGATCACCTGTCGCAATACAGATCCTTCCCTGCTGGAAGCGGTACTGGTCAAGCTAGAAGAGGCTGGGGCGCTTATCGAGAAAGGTGGAGACTGGATCACCCTCGACATGACTGGCCGCACCCTCAAGCCGGTCACGATCAAGACCGCCCCCTACCCAGCCTTCCCAACTGACATGCAAGCCCAGTTCACCGTGCTGAACGCTGTCGCCAAAGGCACCGGCATGGTCACCGAGACCATCTTCGAGAACCGCTTCATGCACGTTCCCGAGCTGGTACGGATGGGCGCAGACATCGAACTGCAGGGCAACGTAGCCATCTGCCGCGACACCGAGCAGCTCAAGGGTGCCCAGGTGATGGCAACCGATCTGCGCGCCTCCGCCAGTCTGGTGCTGGCCGGCTTCGTGGCCGAAGGCTCCACCATCGTCGACCGTATCTATCACATCGACCGTGGCTACGAAGACATCGAGCAGAAGCTGCAGGGTCTAGGTGGCCGTATCGAGCGGATCAAGGGCTGATAGCCTCTTGATCGCTGGCCGATAAAAAGGCCCCCTCACTTGCGCGAGGGGGCCTTTTTCATGATTTCGGTTCCGTTAAGAGGGGATCAGTGCCCCGCCAGCTTCATATTTTCTACCAGCACCGAGCCGGTCTTGAGGCTGGAGCGCTCATCTTCGTCACAGCCCACCGCCACGATGTGGCTGAACATCTCGGCCAAATTGCCAGCGATGGTGATCTCCTCGACCGGGTAGGCTATTTCACCATTTTCGACCCAAAAACCCGCGGCGCCGCGCGAATAGTCACCGTTGACGATATTAACCCCCTGCCCCATCAGCTCAGTTACCAGCAGGCCGGTGCCCATCTCGTTGAGCATGCCCTGAAAATCCTGACCCGTACTGGAGACCTGCCAATTGTGAATGCCACCAGCATGGCCAGTGCTCGTCAGCCCTAGCTTACGAGCAGAATACGAGGTTAACAGCCAGCTCATCAGCTCACCGTTGCGGATGATGTCCATCTCGCGGGTACGCACCCCTTCGCCATCAAATGGCGAGCTGGCCAGCCCCCCTAACAAATGCGGGAACTCCTGAATGGTGAGCCACTCAGGCAGGATCTGCTGACCCAATTTATCGAGTAAGAAACTCGATTTACGATACAGGCTGCCGCCACTTATCGCGGTAACCAAGTGGCCCCACAGGCCTGCTGCCGTATCTGGGTGGAACATAACAGGGGCATGACAGGTCGCGATCTTGCGAGCACCGAGGCGAGCAACCGTACGTTCGACCGCTTCATCAGCAATGCGCTGTGGGTGCCACAGCCCATCGAGGGTACGGCTGGAGGAGTAACCATAATCCCGCTGCATCTCCCCCTCTTGCTCACCAATCAGTACGCAGCTCAGGGAGTTGCGTGATGCTGCATAGCCTTTGATAAAACCGTGGCTATTGCCATAGACCTTGATGCCAAGATGGCTGGAAAAACCAGCACCATCAGAGTGCTTAATGCGGGCATCACGGCCCAAAGCGAGTCGTTCGCACTCGATGGCCAGCTCGATCCCGCGCTGGGGATCCAGTTCGATTTGGTGGCACAGTTGCAGATCGGGGGCATCCCAGGCCAGCAGCTCGGCGTCCGCCAGACCGGCGCAATCATCGGCCGAAGTGTGGCGGGCAATCTCGATAGCCGCTTCAACGGCGGCGCGAATGGCGGGTTTGCTCAGATCAGTGGTCGAGGAGGATCCCTTACAACCATCGCGATAGACGGCAATACCGAGGGCACCATCTTTATTGAATTCAATGCTTTCCAGCTCACAACCGCGGGTGTTCACCGACAACCCAGTCTGCTTGCTGATGGAGACTTCGGCCAGCGAAGCCCCTAGGCTTTTGGCGATATCCAAGGCCTCGGCAACCACGGCCTCGAGATGGGCTTGATCTTGGCGGATTTGCTCTTGCTGCGCCATAAGTGTCATCTGTATGTAAGGAGGAGAAGAGGCCAAGCATATCAGACCCCTGCGTCCAACGGGAGAAGCTGGTAACATATCCGCCAACCGTGAATGACAGGAATCAACAGAGCGATGAGTCACTACCAAGACGACAACGAGTTCGAAGACTGGGGCCCGAGTAAGAGCCAGCTCAAGCGCGATGCCGAAGCCTTACAAAAAATGGGCGAGGAAATTGTCTCGCTGAGTCAGAGTGAGCTAGACAAAATCCCGCTGGATGAAGAGCTGGCCGAAGCGGTCGAATTAGGCCGCAAACTCAAACCAAAGAAAGATGAATCCTTTCGGCGCCACCTGCAGTTTATTGGCCGCTTAATGCGCAGCCGTGATATTGCACCGATCGAAGAAGCACTCTCCATCATCAAGAATCGCCACGCGACCGTGAATGCGCGTTTGCATCGGCTAGAGCAGTGGCGTGAGCGGCTCATTAATGATGGTGATAGCGCCCTTAACGAACTGATGGCGCAGTTTCACGAACTGGACCGTCAAAAGCTGCGTCAATTGATCCGCAACGCCAACAAGGAGCGGGAACTCAACAAACCACCCGCCGCTTACCGCGAGATTTACCAGTATCTGCGCGGCGAGATTGAAGATCTGCTGTAATGCGCCAGCACGCCTCCTGCTGGGGGCGTGTTGCTTTTTGACTCGGGCGGCCACCCCGCTCATGAGCATGATGACCACCCAAGATTGTTTAGTATATCCACCACGCAAAGCCTATTCACTGACCATATATCGCTCACAACCCCATCAAAATAGGGGCTAATTGCAACCACCCTCCATTTTCGTTAACACTTTCGCATCATTTTTGTTTGACATATTGAACATCTTTGGCAGACTGAGACAAGGATCCAGGCTGTCTGTATGAAGGCTTACCGACGATTCTGGTACCTCATGCGACGCAGGATCCCATGACCATGCTTTGAGGCATGCCTTTACCGATACGGTGGGCAAGGGCCTGCCCAAGGCGCAGGATGAGATGTCACACGCAAGGTGCCTTATGCCCAGTTTTATCCCTTCTGGTAACAGAAAACCCGTGGTGTTAATGACCATGGGCGCACAACCTCGTAACGGCCATGCCTATCAGGTAATGACCCACAAATACATCACTCCCATTGTAGAAATCAGCGACTGCGTCCCTCTGCTAGTCCCCACCTGCTGTGGCACAGCAGATCTGGCACAGTACTTAGATATGGCTGATGGGGTCTATCTGAGCGGGGCAGGATCTAATATTGACCCCAGCCTGTATGGACAGGAAAACCTGACCCCAGAGAAGCAGCAAGACCGAGAGCGTGATCTGTTTGATATCCCGTTAGTCCGCGCAGCCCTTGATCGTGGTTTACCAATTTTGGGTGTTTGTCGTGGTATGCAGGAGATCAACGTGGCGCTCGGCGGCGACATTTACCAAAAGGTCTACAGCGAGCCTGGATATAACGATCACCGTGAAGATGCCGATGACCCTGTCGATGAGCAGTATGGGCTCAGCCACCAGATCAACTTAGTGCCAGGGAGCTGGTTCGCAGAGCTTATGGGACAACCGAGCATCCCAGTCAACTCGTTGCACGGTCAAGGTATTCATCGGCTAGGCAGTGGTTTGGAGCCTCTGGCCCACGCCGAGGATGGGTTAATCGAGGCCATTCATGCTCCCGCTATTTCGCCGTTCTTGCTCGCCGTGCAATGGCACCCCGAATGGAAAGCGAGCGAAAATCCTCACTCGATCAAAATCTTTGAGGCCTTTGGCGAAGCCTGCCGAGCTCGTCTGAACAGGGCCATTGCCGCTTAAGTGAGTGGTTCACTCATGACCAAACCCACGCGCCCTGAGCTGAGGTAAAGCACCACGTTCAGGGCGCAGAGACCGACAACTATCAATCCCTTTTAGCCCATGCTGGATATGGCTTGGCATACTGCTCAATGCCATCTCGTTACTGCGATACAAATTGCTGCCATCGAGTTCGAACCACTCTCCCCCGATCTGGACCCGCTCACGGCCATTACTCGCCTCACCCCACTTAAGTGGCAGCGTCATGTCAGTGAGCACCTCTCCGAAAGCGCATCCTTCCCGCCAACGCGCCTTACTAGAAAAAGGCGTGATCACAATTTCGCGCCAGGATCCATCTCTGAACTCAACCCGATACTGTTCTGCCAGCAGATCACAGCCAGATATTGACAATAATGCGACTAATAACATCACTTGCTTTGATAATTGCACCAACACCCCCTTACTTAGCTATTGAGTACAGAATAAATAATTTGCCGTTAAACTGCACTCTTTCCCGATATTCTTCCAAGTTAACCCTACCATCCAGTTTCTTAGCCTATTGACTCCCCGCAATAGCATCGTTAAGCCACGCCTATATTTAACTGGCATGTCACTTGCTTAATGATTGCTCACTATCCACAACTGTTTAGGAAGGACGCACGATGAAACGGTGGATCCAACACTTCTATCAACTGAACCGCCTTAACTGGGTCATGGTCTGGCTAATGCTATGCTGCAGCATCATCTTGTTATTTCCGACTGGCTTAATGCAGGGTGCCGTTAGTCAATGGGCACACACCCATGCCGCGTGGCTGGGAGTGGGGATGCTGGTCGCTATCTCCTATTTTTGTAGCCAAGCAGCATTGATTGCGTGGGAGTGGGTCTGTGAAGAGTGGCAAGCTCGTCGCCAACAAGATCAACTGGCCCAAATGATCGGCTTTCTTGATTTCAATGAAAAAGCGGTATTAAGAGAGTTTGTACTGCAGCGGAAAAGCGTCATAAACCTGCCAGTGACCGAACCTGCTGTCAAAAACCTGATGGATGCAGGAGTATTGACCTTTGCATACGGTAAACCGGCACACGGTAAAGAAGATGAAACCCAAATTCGGGCTCTGATGATCGCCTTACCTGCACGGCCACTGCTCACCTATAAAGTACTGGGGCTGTCGCGGGGGAAAATGAGTGACGAACAGGTAGAACAGATCATGAATGCCAGACCCAAGTTCGCCCAGAAAGGATTGCAACGCTAATTTTTTCACCCCCCCTCGCTCCCTAAAACAGGAAGACCGCCAGTAAGGCGGTCTTCCTGTTTTAGTTGGTTCCTACACTCAGCAGCCGCTGGGTAGCACACCCTCAGGGATCAAATCGTTATAGCTCGCCTGTGCCAGCAGTTCGGCAGCCGCTTCAATATCCGGCGAGAAATATCGATCCTTATCGTAAAAACTAACTCGGTTACGCAACCGTGATTTTGCGAGTTCTAACCGTGCGGTGCTACGCAATGGCCCACGAAAATCCAGTCCTTGGGCTGCTGCCAACAACTCGACGGCCAGAATACCACGGGTATTGTCTGCCATATCGGCCAGCCGACGACCTGCAAAGGTCGCCATGGAGACGTGATCCTCCTGATTGGCGGAGGTGGGCAGGCTGTCCACCGAGGCTGGATGGGCTAGCGTCTTGTTCTCGGAGGCGAGCGCCGCCGAGGTGACCTGAGCGATCATAAAGCCGGAGTTGACCCCGCCGTTGTTGACCAGAAACGCCGGCAGGCCAGACATCCGCGAGTCGATCAGCAGCGCCATCCGCCGCTCGGAGAGCGAACCGATTTCGGCAATGGCCAGCGCCAGATTGTCGGCTGCAAAGGCGACGGGTTCGGCATGGAAGTTACCGCCGGAGAGGATCTCTTGGTCCTCGGCAAATACCAGCGGATTGTCGGACACGGCGTTAGCCTCGCACACTAACACCTCGGCTGCATGGCGGATCTGGGTCAGGCAAGCTCCCATCACTTGTGGCTGGCAACGCAAGGAGTAAGGGTCCTGCACTTTCTCACACTGATGGTGCGACATACCGATCTCGCTATCCTCCTCCAACAAATGGCGGTAGCAGGCAGCCGCGTCGATTTGGCCACGCTGACCGCGCACCGCGTGGATGCGGGCATCGAACGGCCGGCGACTGCCAAGGGCAGCCTCCACGCTCATGGCGCCGATGGTGATGGCAGCGGCGAATAGATCCTCGGCATGAAACAAGCCTTCAAGGGCAAACGCCGTGCTGGCCTGAGTACCGTTGAGCAGCGCCAACCCTTCTTTGGGGGCTAGCGTGATCGGGGTAATCCCCGCAATCCGCAGCGCTTCGCTTGCATCTATTTCGCGCTCAGCATGATGGGCCCGCCCTTCACCGATCAGCAAGCAGCTCATATGGGCCAGCGGTGCCAGATCGCCGGAGGCGCCGACGGAGCCCTTCTTCGGCACCAGCGGGTAGACCTCGGCGTTAACGAGGGCGATTAGCGCCTCCAGTACCGTCAACCGGATGCCGGAAAAACCACGGGCTAACGAGTTTATCTTCAGCACCATCATCAGTCGCACGGTGGCGTCATCCATGTAGGCGCCGATGCCGGCGGCATGGGAAAGCACAATGGCCCGCTGCAGCTCATCAAGCTGAGCGACCGGAATACGGGTGTTGGCCAACAGGCCAAAGCCGGTATTAATCCCATACACCACTCGGTTTTGCGCAATTACCTGAGTAACCACGGCTGCTGAGGCAACAATAGCTGGAATGGCCGATGCGGCAAGCCGGATCTGCACTGACTCACGACTGACACGGCGCAGCGTGGCGAGATCCAGTTCACCTGGAGTAATCGTCAATTCAAACATGGTGTTACACCTTTCCTTGGCCACCGTTCACACTGCCTATCATCGGCAGATCCAGTTTCGCCTCATGGGCGCAGTTGATGGCAATCTCGTAGCCCGCATCGGCGTGACGCATCACCCCAGTAGCCGGATCGTTGCGCAGCACCCGACCCACGCGGCGAGCCGCGTCATCGGTTCCATCGCAGACGATCACCACGCCGGAGTGCTGGGAGAAGCCCATGCCCACCCCACCACCATGGTGCAGCGACACCCAGGTCGCACCGCCAGCCGTGTTGAGCAGGGCGTTGAGCAGCGGCCAGTCGGAGACGGCATCGGAGCCATCCATCATCGACTCGGTCTCGCGGTTCGGGCTCGCTACCGAGCCGGAATCCAGATGGTCGCGGCCAATCACGATGGGGGCTTTCAGCTCGCCATTCTTGACCATCTCGTTGAAGGCCAGCCCGAGCCGCACCCGATCCTTGACCCCGACCCAGCAGATCCGCGCTGGCAGCCCCTGAAAGGCGATGCGCTCACGGGCCATATCGAGCCAGTTGTGCAGGTGAGGATCATCGGGGATCAGCGCTTTGACCTTCTGATCGGTCTTGTAGATATCCTCCGGATCGCCGGAGAGCGCCACCCAGCGGAACGGGCCGATCCCCTCGCAAAACAGCGGGCGGATATAAGCGGGGACGAAGCCAGGAAAGTCAAACGCGTTCGCCACCCCCTCCTCCAACGCCATCTGGCGGATGTTGTTGCCGTAATCGAGCGTGGCAGCGCCACGGGCTTGCAGGGTCAGCATCGCCTCCACCTGACGGGCCATGGAGCGACGAGCCGCCAGATTGACCTCCTGCGGGGTGCTCTGTTGCAGCTCGCGCCACTTGGCCACATCCCAACCCTGTGGCAAGTAGCCGTGGATCGGGTCGTGGGCAGAGGTCTGGTCGGTCACCACGTCTGGCGTGATGCCACGGGCCACCAGCTCTGCGAAGACATCGGCAGCGTTACCGAGCAGACCGACCGAGACCGCGGTGCCGCTGCGTTTGGCCGCCTCAACCATGGCCAGCGCTTCATCCAGCGTGTGGGCCTTCTGGTCCACATAGCGAGTCTTGAGGCGAAAATCGATGCGGGTCTCGTCGCACTCCACGGCGATCATCGAGAAACCGGCCATGGTAGCCGCCAGCGGCTGGGCACCGCCCATGCCACCGAGACCACCGGTGAGGATCCAGCGGCCCACAGGCGACCCGTTGAAGTGCTGGTTGGCCACCGCGAAGAAGGTTTCGTAGGTGCCCTGCACAATCCCCTGGGTGCCGATATAAATCCACGACCCCGCGGTCATCTGGCCGTACATCATCAGGCCTTGCTTATCGAGCTCGTTGAAGTGCTCCCAGTTAGCCCAGTGCGGCACCAGATTGGAGTTGGCGATTAGCACCCGTGGCGCATCCTTGTGGGTCTGGAACACCCCGACCGGCTTGCCAGATTGCACCAGCAAGGTCTGATCCTCCTCCAGCCGAGTCAGCACCTCGACGATCTTGTCAAAGCAGGCCCAGTTGCGGGCGGCGCGGCCAATGCCGCCATAGACCACCAGCGACTGGGGATGCTCGGCCACTTCGGGATCCAGATTGTTCATCAGCATCCGCAGCGGCGCTTCGGTGAGCCAGCTCTTGGCGGTCAGTTCGGTGCCACGGGGGGCTCGGACCATCCGGCTCGCATCATGACGCGGATCTGGGTGTTGCAAAGACATAAACACTCCTTGTGTTATCAATCGCATAGCGCACAACCTGCGTTGGCAAGCTGCTATTTGGTTAACTGATGGATCAGCCGGGCTACCACTCGAGCACTGCGGTTGTCCTGATCCAAGGTGGGGTTGTACTCGGCCAGATCGGCGAGCCGCAGCTTGCCACTGGCACGAATATGGGCAATCAGCGGTTCAATGACTGCCAGCTCCACACCTCGAGCGGCAGGGGCACTCACCCCCGGCATCACAGCGGCAGGCAGCACATCGAGATCGATGGTTAGATAGAGGTGATCACACCGAGCCATAAACCCATCGAGCCCTGCCCGTAGGATCGGCAGCTCTGCGCCAGTCATGGCTTCGTCCAACACATGCCAGACCCCTAACTCCTGCGCTCTTGCAAAGAGGGCTTGCGTATTGGCGGTCTCGGCTACGCCAAGGCAGGCGTAATGGAATGCTAAACCTCGGGCGGCGCACGCTTGGGCTATCTGGAAAAAGGGGGTGCCGGAGCTTGCAACACCTTGCGAGCGGCGCAAATCAAAGTGCGCATCAAAATTGATGATACCGACTCGCCCTTGTCCTCCTAGGTGACGATTAAGGCCACTCCAACTACCGAATGCCACCTCATGGCCACCGCCGATCACCAGCGGGAAATGGCCCTGTTTGAGCGCCTCGGCGATCCGTCTAGCCAACTGGCCGTGGGCAGCATCGAGATCGCCGCTATCACAGCGCACATCACCCCCGTCATACACGGCTCGGGTCTGATGCCATGCGTTATTGGCCAAGATCTTACGCACGGCCTGCGGAGCCGAGGCTGCACCGACCCGCCCCTTGTTGCGGCGTACCCCCTCATCGCAGGCAAACCCGAGCAGCACTACACCAGGTTCACCGCCCGCCTGCCACAGCTGAACTTTATCGTGCCAGCGCAAGGCCAACGCCCCCTCTTCTGGGTCTTGTCGACCTTGCCAGATACTCATGTGCGCAGTAGTTAGCTCATTCATGCCAACGTCTCCTCCCCGTTAACGACCCGACTCACCCATTGATCAACCCCCACCAGATAACTGATTTCGGCAGGGTGGGTGCAGTGCCAAACCAAAAAATCGGCGGCCATGCCAAGCTTCAGTTGCCCCAGCCTCTCTTGCTCACCAAGGGCTCGCGCAGCATGGCGTGTCACCCCAGCCATCGCCTCGACAGGGGTCAGGCCAAACAGCGTGCAGGCCATATTCATCGCCATTCGCAGCGAGACGATAGGAGCCGTACCAGGGTTGATATCAGAGGAGACCGCAAGGGGCACGCCCGCTTGACGCAGCGCTGCAATGGGGGGGAATTGGCGCTCTTTTAAGAAGTAGAAGGCGGTTGGGAGCAAGGTTGCCACAACGCCATGCTCTGCCAAGGCCGCAATACCTTGTTGATCCAGATATTCCAGATGATCCACCGACAGGGCCCGAAAACGGGCTGCCAAGGTGCTGCCGCCAAGATTGGAGAGCTGATCCATGTGGCCTTTCACTGGCAGGCCGTGATCGACTGCCGCCTGATAAACCCGCTCGGTTTGTGCTAACGAGAACCCAATCTGCTCACAAAACACATCCACGGCATCGGCCAGTCCAGCGCTAGCAGCAGCGGGGATAATCTCCTGACAAATAACAGAAACCCAGCGGTCAGGATCATCACGATACTCTGGGGGCACCGCATGGGCTGCCAGTAAGGTGGTTTTAATCCGAATAGGCAGTGACTCACCCAAGCGGCGCGCGACACGTAGCATCTTCAGCTCATCGACCAGCGTTAAGCCGTAGCCAGATTTGATCTCCAGCGTGGTCACCCCTTCGCGGATCAACGCCATCACCCTTGGCACGGCTAGCTCAAACAGCTGATGTTCAGTCGCCGCACGGGTCGCTCGCACCGTATTGAGAATACCGCCACCACGCCGAGCGATCTCGGCATAGGGGACGCCCTGTTGGCGTAGCTCGAACTCCTCAGCACGGCTACCGGCAAAGATGAGATGGGTGTGGCAATCGATGAGACCTGGGGTCACCAGCTTGCCCTGCATATCCCGCCAGTGAGCAGGATAGGGGCCTGATAGCTGAGCCATGGGTACTAATGCCGCGATGTTGCCCGCCCGAACCCCGATGGCATGGAGCGGCAGCAGGCCATAGTCAGCCCGTTCGGGAGTGAGGGTCGCAGGCGTGACATTGAGCCAGACCCGCTCGCAGTGCAACAGTTCCTTGTTCATAACCAGCCCTTAAATGTATATACAAATACTTATAATCGATCTTTACCCAGAAAGAAAGAAGCATTGTTCACATCTTGGCAACATGCTTATTGCATCGCTATAAACATAAAAAAAGCCCACCAAGAAGGTGAGCTCGTTAGGCTTTATTTGTATAGACAATTAGCTGATCTGTGCCTTGGAGCTGAGCTTATAACGCGAGCCGGGCGACAGCAGCCGCGCATAGGAAACCAGATACCCCTCTGACCACGTGCGACGGTGTAATAACAGGCAGGGGCTATCGAGCCGCACCTGCAGCAGCCCCGCCTCACCGGCACTGGGCAACACCGCTTCGACCACGTGCTCCATCTCAGATAGCGGGCAGACCTCCATCAGATAACGATTGGGGGTCTGCTGGCTAAAGTCTTGGCCACCATAATCGGGCAGTCGTTCGGCATCGACAAAACGCTCTTCCAGCTGCAGCGGTTCACCATCGGCCTGATGGACAATCAAACTATGAAAAATCGGGGCGCCGACCCGCAAGCCTAACTGAACGGCCACTTTTTCATCCGCAGCCTGACGCTGTAAACGGATCACCTTTGCGCTGTATTGGCTGCCCCGCTCGGTGATCTCATCGGCAATATTACGAATGGCCAGCAGCGGTGATTCGGTGCGTCGATCGGCCACGAAACTACCAGAGCCCGCAGTTCGGACCAGCCACCCTTCGGCCACCAGTTCACGCAGTGCGCGGTTGACCGTCATGCGGCTCACCGCGAACTGCTCACCCAATGCGGCCTCAGTCGGGATCTGGTCACCCGCTTGGTAGTGACGTGCTCGGATACCGTCCAAAATATGTTGTTTGATTTGCAAATAAAGTGCAGACGCCACTATCTGTTCCTTAGCGCCGACGATGGGGCGGCCGCATATCTGGCCAAGCACGGTAGACATCGGGTATTTGATCTGCCCCGCTGACGCAGAGCTCTAAGTCATGGAGCAGGCCATCTTTAATCCCATAAATCCAGCCATGTACCGCCAGTTCTTGCCCTTTGCGCCAGGCATTTTGGATGATGGTAGTGTGGCAAACGTTAGCCACTTGTTCTGCGACGTTCAGCTCGCACAAATAGTCGTGGCGCTCATGCTCATCTTCAATCGCATCAAGCTCATCGCGATACTTGAAGTAGACATCCTTGATATTACGCAGCCAGTTATCGATGAGACCCAACTCTTCATTCTTCATGGCCGCGAGCACACCACCACAGCCATAGTGGCCGCACACGATGATGTGTTTCACCTTGATCACCTCGACCGCATATTGCAGTACCGAGAGGCAGTTGAAATCGGTGTGTACCACCAGATTGGCCACGTTGCGGTGGACGAAGACATCCCCTGGTAATAAGCCCATAAGCTGATTGGCGGGCACTCGACTGTCAGAGCAACCAATCCAGAGATATTCCGGGGCTTGCTGGGCCGAGAGGGCGGCAAAAAATTGAGGATCTTCGGCCTTGATCCGCTCGGCCCATTCACGATTTTTGGTAAACAGATCGTTTAACAGTTTCACTTATGCTCTCCCTAATGTGACTGTGGCGGCAACATAGCACACCCCAGGGTCAACAAGGCAAGACACAAGCTAGGGGTGGCCAGAAAAATGGATAGCTGAGTCTGGTCTAACACTAATAAGCAGTGCCCGCGGTGATTGAGCACCAACAGAAACAAGATCCAATAAGAACCCAACCCAGCAATAACGGATTTAGCACGCCTTGATGACTCGGCATGGGGAGTGAGTAAACAAACCAGAGAAGATGAACGGGCGAAGAAGATCCAAACGAGATGGCATGCAATACACACTCGGCGGTTGCACAAGCATAGAGATCGGTAATAAACCAGTGGCAGCCAGCAACCCAAGAGCCATCTCACCGTAGTGCGGCTATTGCGTGCGGCATAGAGCAAGCAACCTTTACCCTAGTCAGGCAACTAGCCTAGCTCACTGTTCCCACTATCTCACCGCCCTGATATTAGACCTTATCGGGTAGAAGCCTAACTTGGTGACAGCCAAGAACCCCATCGCTAATCCGTTATTCCGAAAAGCAAAAACCCCGCCTAATAGGCGGGGTTTTAAAAGATGGTCGGTGATAAAGGATTCGAACCTTTGACCCTCTGGTCCCAAACCAGATGCGCTACCGGACTGCGCTAATCACCGAGAGTAATGCTTTATAAAATACCTTACTTTTTCAAATTCACCAAGAAAAATTCTGTTTTTTCTCGATTTTACAGCCAGTATGGTGCGAAGAGAGGGACTCGAACCCTCACACCCGGGGGGCACTAACACCTGAAGCTAGCGCGTCTACCAATTCCGCCACCTTCGCATACCGAACAAGCTGTTAATGGGGTGGCTGATGGGGCTCGAACCCACGACAACCGGAATCACAATCCGGGACTCTACCAACTGAGCTACAGCCACCACAACTTTTCTGTTCCACAACACGCCGCCCGCTTTGCTGACGCACTTTTTATGGTGCGCCCGACAGGATTCGAACCTGTGACCTCTGCCTCCGGAGGGCAGCGCTCTATCCAGCTGAGCTACGGGCGCTACGCTGTCGAACGGGCGGCATTATTGATGACATGAGATGTCTTGTCCACTTTTTTTTTATCAAATTGATTTGAATGCTTGTTTTTCAGCCAACCCTCTGTATTTATGGCTGTTTATCCTCTGTTTTTGGCTCTGTTGAATCGATTAGCCGTGAGGCAACGTCCGTCCATGTACCATGCTGACCAGGCCATGAAGCCACTTCCCTACCTTGGCTACCCGTACTAAAGACGACATAAATCCTGCAAGCAGGTACACTGGAATCCCATTTCATCGAGGCGACAAAGACCCCATGTCAGGACTTTTTTCCAAAACAGCGAAGACAGCCAAGAGCGTTAACGCGGTAGGCCGTCATGGCCTCTCTTATCGTCTACTCTCCTACATCCTAATATGCAGCACCGTACTGGCGATGATCATCACAGGCTTACAGCTGGCATGGGATTACAACAAAGATGTGACCGCGATCGAAGATAGTATCGGCCAGATAGAAGCCTCCTTCTTACAGCCTATTGCTGCCAGTCTATGGAATTTGGATGAAGAGCAGATAAAAGTGCAGCTAGAAGGGATCATGAACTTGCCCAGTATGCAGTTCGTGAGGCTAAAAGAGATGATGGGAAACTCAGAGGTCCCCCTACTGACCCAAGGGACACAGCAGGATAGCTATGACATCTCCCGAGAGTTTGACCTTACTTATCAAGGGGAGGTGGTGGGCAAGCTGTTTGTCGCTGCATCGCTTGATCAGGTCTATCAACGGCTGATTGAAAAATCCGTGTTGATCATGGTGACGCAAACCATCAAGACCTTAGTGGTCTCATTATGTATCTTGATTATCATTTATTATCTGGTCGTCAGGCACATCAATCGCATCGCTAACTATGCCCAAATGTTCAATCTTGATCGGTTAGAAGTGACCTTGGAGCTCGAAGGCCGGACTCTACCCCGTACAAAACCGGATGAGCTGGATACGCTCGTTGCCACCCTCAATCAGATGCGTAATCGGCTGCATGATGAACTCATCGCCCGCCATCAGGCAGCGGAACAGCTCCAGCAAGAACGTGACTTCTCCGCCACCTTGATTAACTCAGCCAATATGATCATCTGCTGCATGGCACCAGATTTGACCATTGCCAGCATCAACCCTGCCGCAGTCCTGCAAACGGGGTATCGCCAACAAGTATTACTACAAAAAAACTGGCTAGAGATCTTTGTCAGTGAACCACAGCGAACAGAATTAAGGTCTATTTTATCTGCCGAAGGATCGCTATCAGACCAAGAAGTGGTGATGCATGACTATAAAGGGGAGGAACTGATCCTACAGTGGACATTCGTGCCCTTCTACGATGGACACCAACTCAAGTACCAGATTGGCTTTGGTTATGACATCACTCAGCTGAAAAAAGTAGAACGAGAGATTATTCAACTCAACGAACAACTAGAAGGGAAAGTCGTCGAGCGAACGAGTAGCTTAAGCGAAACCAATGCGCAGTTAGGCAAAGCGTATGACGACCTAAAACAAGCCCAACAGACGTTGGTAGAGTCTGAAAAAATGGCGTCGCTAGGCTCACTAGTAGCGGGAGTAGCCCATGAAATCAACACCCCGATTGGTATCAGTGTTACCGCCTCCTCTTATCTACAAGAACAAGTTGCCGACTTCAAGACTCATATTGACTCTAAGCAGCTCTCTCGCTCTTACCTCAACGAATTTACCGTCAACCTAGATGAGTCAGTCCTGCTACTCCAAGGCAACTTGCGACGGGCAGCCGAACTTATCGCTAGCTTTAAACAAGTCGCGGTCGATCAATCATCAGAAGCCCGTTACAACTTCAATCTCGCGGATAACCTGCATCAAGTTGTGGTGTCATTAGGCCATAAATTGAAAAAAGCCCGCTGTGAAGTCGACATCCAATGTAACCCTCAACTGACTATGAACTCGTTTCCTGGCAGTTTCACCCAGATCTATTCCAACCTTATCTTGAACTCGATTCACCATGGTTTTGATGGGTGGGATAAACCCAAAAAAATCGTGATCAAGGTGGAGCAGCAGGGAGAAGAGGTGGTCATTGACTACCGCGATAATGGCCGTGGTATTCCCCCAGAGATCCTTCCGCGGATATACGATCCGTTTGTCACGTCAAAACGCGGACATGGTGGCAGCGGCCTTGGCACTCACATCATCTATAACTTGGTGGTACAGCTGCTACGTGGCCGCATCAACTGTATCAGCGAGCCGGGGCTTGGCGCCCAGTTCCATATTCGCTTACCTCTGCACCACAACTGAGTGCTGGCTCTTGTGAGCCAGCCCCTTTATCTCCATCATGCAATGATTGCACTCTTTAGCAGACGGAGAATTGGGTAATGGCACAGCATTTTGACTATATCGCCATCGGTGGTGGCAGTGGTGGTATCGCATCGGCGAATCGAGCAGCCATGTACGGCAAACGTGTGGCACTGATAGAAGCCAAAGAACTCGGCGGCACCTGTGTCAACGTGGGCTGTGTGCCGAAAAAAGCGATGTGGTATGCCGGCCAGATTGCCGATGCGCTCAAATATGGTGCCGATTACGGTTTCGATACGACGCTCAACCACTTCAGTTGGACCAAGTTGATCGCGTCGCGCCAAGCCTATATCGAGCGCATTCATCAATCCTACGAACATGTCCTCGCAAAAAACCAGATCACCGTTATAAAGGGGTTTGCCCGCTTCGTTGATAGCCAGACTATCGAAGTCAATGGCAGTCACTACACCGCTGACCATATCTTAATTGCAACCGGTGGCCATCCTCACACCCCCACGATTCCTGGTGCTGAGTTTGGTATTGATTCCGATGGTTTCTTCGAGTTACAGGCACAGCCTAAGCGCGTTGCCGTGGTCGGTGCTGGCTATATTGCCGTTGAAATTGCGGGGGTGATGCAGGCTCTCGGCTCCGAGACACACTTATTGGTGCGCAAGCAAGCGCCACTGCGTCAATTTGATCCCATGCTCCAGGAAACATTAGTAGAAATCATGGCGCAAGATGGGCCTACCCTACACACCCACGCAGTCCCGAAAGCGGTCTTGAAAAATGCCGATGATAGCGTCACGTTACAGCTAGAAGATGGGCGTAGTATCACGGTGGACTGTCTGATCTGGGCTGTTGGCCGGGCGCCAGCCACCCATCATCTCAACCTAGCCGCGGCTGGTATCGCACTCGATGAACAGGGATTTATTCCTACCGATAAGTACCAAAATACCGCAGTTGCGAACATCTACGCTGTGGGTGATAACACTGGCCGCATCCAGCTTACTCCGGTTGCGGTTGCAGCAGGGCGGCGTCTTTCGGAAAGATTATTTAATAACAAACCGACGGAACACCTTAACTATGACTTGGTGCCCACCGTCGTATTCAGTCACCCACCGATTGGCACGATAGGGCTGACAGAGCCCGAAGCGATTGCGCAATATGGCGAGAGCCAAGTGAAGGTGTACCGTAGTCAATTTACCGCAATGTATTCGGCATTGACCCAGCATCGCCAACCCACTCGCATGAAGCTCGTTTGCGTGGGCACCGAACAGAAAATTGTTGGCCTACATGGCATCGGTTTCGCCATGGATGAGATCCTGCAAGGGTTTGCCGTTGCTATCAAAATGGGCGCAACCAAAGCAGATTTCGACAACTGCGTCGCCATTCATCCCACCAGCGCAGAGGAATTCGTTACCCTGTAGATCGCTGTCTGGAAAACGCACCCTGCAGATTTGTAGACTCTGGAAAATCGACTAGCCTCTGATGACACGACTTGGTTTGACGAGGCTAGTATGGTGTTTGTGGTTCACTCCAGCTCATTTGATGTCCCACGCATTTATCCGAGCGATCGACATCAACAAACCATCCAGCTGAAAGGGTTCCCCACCTTTTACAGTCAGCATGGAGAGTACATTCTCCCCGTCAACCTATGGTTTCATTATCTCGTTAATATCAAACAGGAGGTCGATGTCTCCTCTGCTGTGCGCGCCATCAAGCGCTATTGGCACTTCCTTGAGGCCAATGGGTATGAATGGAATGTCTTCCCGGCCAGCAATGCGCTAAAACCTACCTATCGCTTTCGCAATGACGACTTACTCAAGTCTGCCCGAAACGGGGAAATCGCCTTTTCCACAGCCTCCCTGTATATCCTGCACGTGATCAAATTCTATGAATGGGCGATGCACGAACAATTGCTCTCACTCTCGGAAGCAGAGCGCCCCTTCAACTATCAAGTGGTGCATATTGCCAACACCGGCATGATGAGTCACCTGCACCCACGGTTTGCGATTCGCTCGACCGATTTAAGGATCCGAAAACCGGCGAGACATGACCATCAAAAACTGAATCCGCTGTCAGAGCATGAGCTCAGCCGCTTCGCCCACTGCCTCAAGCAAGGGAGTGACGAGTTCATTATTCATCAGCTGTTACAGATCCAGTCCGGATTGCGTGTGGAGGAAGCCTGCACCTTTCCCTATTCTGCGGTACAAGCCCCCGATCGCCACACCGCTCGCTACGAGGTTGAGATCGGTCCGTTTAACGGGGTCCATACCAAATACGATAAAAAAAGAACCATCGAAATCCCCCAGTCTCTCATGCAACGCATGTATGAATATGCTATTGGCGAGCGCCGCTATCTGCGAGCCCAACGTGCGATCCCGACGGGCCAACACATTCCACTGCTGCTAAATCGCCAGGGGACCTCCTTCACTAGCAATAATGTGCAGCAACACTTTCGTCGATTAAAACAAGCAATGACACGGGAGGGAAACAGGCCATTCCCTCATCGTACCCACGACCTGAGAGCAACCTATGGTACGTATCGACTGGACTCTCTCCTTGCCCATCTCCCGGAAGGCGATGCGATGGCCTTGGTGATGGCCTGGATGGGACATCAAGATGAGAAAACGACCTGGAAATATCTCAGATACTTACGAAAAGAGCACGCCAACCAGTCTGCAGTGTTGATGCTTGATGTGATCATGGCGGAAGCACTCCAATGACATCTGAGCATGCCAAATTAGCCCTCACCTTGAAAACGGGTATTAACAAAACAACGACGTTTCATTTTGCGCGTTTTTTATATGTGGGCGTGCCGCCACTGACAGCCCTCCATAAGGGCACCTCTGCGCACCGTAATAGTCAGGTTTATCGATGGCACCAATGCATCGCAGCCACCCAAGAGTATTCCGACACAACCAAATATGGTTACATTTCCGACCTGATCCAGTTTGTGCGTTTTTGTGACAGCCAAGGATTGATCCCCGAAAGCCAAACCGCCATCACATACTGGGAGCGGCATCTCGTGGAGGGAGTACGTTTAGGTAACCTGCACGTCAATACCGCAAGAAAGTTGCTCTCCTGCATAAGGTGCCTGTTGCAGCTCCTTGGCCACCCAACCAAGCAGTGGTTCTCGCCCTATCATTTATTTCGCGCGGAGGTGAACCCTACCCAAGGCTACACGGACACTGAGCTCAAACAATTGCTCAGACTCATAAGCTCCTTCTTTAAACAAGTCTCACAACAGATCATACAGTCTCCGGAGAGGCATCTGGGTGCAGCCACCAATCAGCAGACGGCTATATTTCAGTACCAAGGACATAAACACCACGTGGCCTCCTCTGTCACCAAGTGTTTCAGTGCCGCCTTCTATTTACTCGCCTATTACACCTGGGGAAATACCACTGTTCTCCTCAACATGGTCAAGCCTGCCGACAAAACCTATGTTGATGGCAGATGGTTTGAGCAATCAGTTTTGAAGCCTAGGGCCAACAAATATGTGTCAATCTCCATCGGTGATAACGGCACGTTTCACGTGCCAAAGTATGCGCTAACATTTTTTGAACAGTTATTGAAGCTAAGCTATCTGACGTCGGCAGCCCCCCACCTGCTTTGGCAAACAAAAGCCAGCCAAGCCGCCCCTCTGGAACCAGCCCACCTCCAAACATTCGCCACATGGCTGCAGACCACGTTTACACTAAAGGACTTGAACGGTAGCCCACTAAGACCCACGGCCCGAAAGTTCAGGGCCAGTGGTAGCTATCGGTACCTGGCCAAAACAGGAAGTCAGGTGGAAACATCCCTACTCCTGGGCAATACCCCTCAAGTCGTCTCCCGCCATTACAGCTCAGGCAACCAAGCTGACAACAACAATCAATTGTTGGCCGTTGCCTATACCCTTGAGGGAGTGGCTAAGTGCTCCGACATCCAGGCCGCGAAAGCCTATGCCAAGCAAGCACTGGCTGTGGACATCCTGCCCTATGAGGCATTTTTAGCCAAATACGGACATACCCATGGTCAAAAAACCGTGCTCGGTACCGGTTGTAAAAATGTGTTTGACCAACATGCGGAGAAATACCGTCGCCGCCATGACTTCAGCCCAGATGATTTTCCGGTCGATCACTTGGCATGTGCCGACATCCATCACTGCTTCTCGTGCCCCAACCAGGTCATCATCGAAAGCGTGGAGGACATGTGGTGCCTGTTGAGTTACCAACAAACCATTCTGGACTCTCGTCTTACTCACCTAAGCCCCCAGCATTTTGACAAGAATTACAGCGCACTGATGGACGCCATCAATCGCATACTGTTCAGTATTCATCCCAAGATAAGGCGGCTGGCGGAAAAAAAACTCAAGCATGAAGGGCGACACCCCCTCTGGCCTGAGCAGATGAACATGGCATTTTAGGAGGTACCGATGCACACCTTACTGACATTGCCAGGTGAGGTTATTCGCGAGAACAACGCCAGCGTACACGCCATCATCGAGCTCTACGCCCAGGGCCAGATTGCAGCCCTTGAAAAGACGGTGGTCACCAAGGACTTCAATGGTCATCCCAAGAGTTATTTTGGTGACGATGAATGGAATTTTTCTGCCTACCTGGATCGCCGGATCACCAATAAGTACCATATTAAATTTGACCGAGTCCTATCTCAGAAACTTGCACTCGAAATGAAGTTGATTTGTTTTGCCTGGGTCTATTTAACGGGTCATGCTAGGAAAGAAGCGACCATTAAAACCTCCACCCTGCTCGCAAGACACGCCAAACTCTCCGTGATATATCAGTATCTTGATAACAAAGGGTTCACCAGCATTGCCTCGTTGTCCAGTTATCTCCTGTTCTCTGAATACTGTAACCATCTTAAACTGCAGAATTATCAGTACAAGAATCTGGTGGCAGTCTTTGTCACCTTAGGCAGCGTTGAGCGGGTATCGTCGGCATTACCCTTCGAGTTTAAAATTCCGCTAAATGACAGTTATTTCAAACTTGCTAAAAAGCTGTCTAAAGATGTCGACACTCACAGCTGCAATCAATTCTATGCAATTCCAACCCGGCTAATGGAGCGGATATATCGTTTTTGTTTTGACACTATCAACACCTACCACCCTCACAGAGAAGCACTCCATGAGCTGCAAGCCGATCTCCGAGAGGTCTACCTCCAGGGTCAGCACGCCGTTGACGGTAAGATTGATAGTGGCCTGTGGCAATGGCTGGATAGACGTTCCCCCGAGTATCGCGTCGAGGTCAATAAACACAAACCCTGCTCATATCGGGAGGTCATCGAAGCTCATTTACTCGATACCCCCTTGGCAACACTATTACCCTTTGATTACCGACTGCTCAGTGGTGTTCTCATAGAGCTTCAGACAGTGTGCTACATCGTGTGCGGCGCGTTGACCGGAATGCGACGCTCTGAACTCTATTGTCTGCACGCCAACAGCTTCAAAGAGAAAGAGGTATATGGCAAAACCTATCAAGTGCTGGAGTCAGTACACCACAAGCTGACTCAGGGGCGGGGGGAAATCTCTGAATGGGTCACAGTACCGTTCACCAAGAAGGCCATTGAGCTAGCGGAAGCACTATCCCGGTACATGCGGCATCAGTTAGCGGTAGATGGCAATCCGATGAATATTCATAACTCGACGTGCTTGTGGCTATCGCAAGCCCACAAATCTATGCTGCCGCTGGTTCGTGCGGAGAACGGTTTTCGCACCCATTTTGACAGAATTGCTAAGAAGGCTGGAGCCTTTATCACCACCGAGGACTTGGAGGAGTTCCAACTTATCAATCCAAACCGAACGTCATCCAATGCCGATAATCGGATTCACCTTGGCAATATTTGGCCTATCACCACCCATCAATTTCGCCGCACCTTTGCGGTGTTTGCCAAGCGCCATAGCCTATGTTCGGATATCGCAATAAAGCAGCAATTCAAGCACTTGGACTTACCCACCACAGAATGGTACGGAGCCGGAGGATTAGCGGCAAAGGCACACGCCCTGACTATCGATACCGAGCTGAAAACCTATCTCGACGAGGTAGTTCAGGAATCCACAACGCAGCACATTTATGACTGGTATCAGGGCGATCATACCGACCCGCTGATGGGGAAAATGGCCAGTGCCATTGTGAACAACCGACGTGAGCTGCCCCAAACGTACACCTCCTGGGATGCGATACATGAGCATGTCAGGGCTGGCCGCTTGACACTGGTAGGCACGCTGCACTCGTACTGCTTAGCGGGCTATGAATGCCAGATGCATCGCGTGAGTTCACCGGCTAGCTGTATGAATTGCGAACATCAGCTCATCGACAAGATACAGGCCATTAATTGGCAGAAGCGTCATCACTGGGTGGTGGAACACGTCACAACCCTGGCCAAGCAGAGAACCTTGACAGCTTCCATATACAGCCATTTTATCACCCAGATCCGTGCAGCCGAGAAAGTGATGCGTCAGTTCAACATTCCGTTTACCCACTTCATCCTAGAGGGAAATGAATATGAGCAAATCCCAGATAACCCAAGCTGAACTGGCCGCCGCACTCCAGCGAATTTTATCGGGGAAGACTACACGGATATCTCCAGAACGAAGGTTGTCCGTCAAAGCGGTTGAAGAGGAGGCGGGACTTGGTAATGGGTCTGCGTATTACTACCAAAATATTATCAGCGATATCAAAAAATTTACGAAAAAACATCATCAAAATACGATAATTGATAATAACCACATAGATAAAATAACTAGCCTCAGGTTAAAACTTAAAAATGAGCAACGTCTGAAGGAGCAATATCGAGCCGATCTTATTAAGATGAAAAAATGTCTTGTTTTAATGTCAAGCCAGCACAATAAATTATCAATTATCATTCAGCAATATAAAGACAAAATTTTTCATTTAGAATCTGGAATGCCATACATTCACCATTCAGATGATGACAACAATATTTAATTTATATCCTCTTCTACCTGACCATTTTATTGATGCAAACTGATATTCCCTGCCATCAACTGTTTGAACCGAGATCGAGACATAGCCATCTCCGCCAGCGTGCGACGGCTATATCCCGATATCTTTTTCTAGCACAGTACCCCCTTCTTGCACATCCCCTCTGGGTGACCCGTAGAGAAAAGCTGAAAACTGTGGAACACTCATACACAACGAAAGCGATACCATCTATTGGTTACAACAACTGAAACAGCTGTTGAATCTGATGGTAGCAAACTCTGTCTTCATATTGACCTACCTAGCGGTTCGTTTTATGGCTTTAAACCATGACTCGCTAACCTCACATGTGAAAGCTTTATCTGTCAGAACATTTGGCGCTAGAAATATATGATTAATATCTCAAAAATGGAAAATGACGAGCAATGACATGTATTTAGCTGTAGAAATAACTGTATGCTAGTACTCCAGACTGTTAAAGGAAGTAAGAAAATATGTGGTCAGATAAAGAATCTAACATTGACTTTCTTAACTTTAATGAGATTGCTGAATCAATTAAAGATCTTATTTCTGAAAAAGAGTTAATGCCTATCTCTATAGGTGTTTTCGGTGATTGGGGGGCGGGCAAATCTACTATTTTAGAATTAACCGCAAATTCCTTAAAAAAAGAGAAGCAAGACTACATTCAAATCCAATTCGATGCATGGACATTTCAAGGATATGATGATGCCAAAGCTGCTCTATTGGAAACAATAGCCTCACATCTTGTTGAGGCTGCAGCAAATGATGAAAATTTGCTTTCAAAGGCTCTCGATTTTGCTAAAAGAGTAGATAAAGTTAGATTTATGGGATTAATGGCTGAGGGTGCGGCCGCCATATCTGGCATGCCAACGTTTGGCGTTATTCAGAAATTCTTTGGCTGGGCAAGTGATGCCGTAGATGGTAATGACGACAGTTTTGGACTAGACGATATCCATAAAGATGGCAAAGAACTTGGCAGTTTAGGAAAAAAAGCTAAATCCCTTGTTGAAGACAAGGGCAAGTTCTCTCCGCCAAAAGAAATAAATGAATTCAGAAATTCGTATTTATCACTTTTAAAAGCTTTTGATAAACCTATTATAGTATATGTTGATAATCTTGACCGATGCTCCCCGATTAATACCATATCTACATTGGAAGCAATTCGATTATTTCTATTTTTACCTAATACCGCATTTATTGTGGCCGCAGACCCAGACATGATTCGTCTGGCGATACCTCACTTCCATAAAGGTGCATCCGTTCGTCACCAGACCGACTATCTAGACAAACTAATACAGATACCGGTACATGTTCCTAAGCCAGGAGTGTCAGAGGTAAGAGCTTACTTAATCATGCTGATAGCACAGGACAAAAAAATCCCAGAGATAGAATTTGAAAAAATAAGAGAAAAATTAGAAGAGTCACTAAAATTTTCTTGGAAACAAGAGCCGGTGTCAATAGACAACTTATTGGAAAGTTGTATTATTGACAATAAGGCTACGTTTCGTGAAGAGCTCAAAATTGCCGAACAACTCGCGCCAATATTAGCCGAATCAGCTAATATTAACGGTAATCCGAGAATAGTTAAGCGTCTGTTGAATCAAGTAAAAATGAGGCGAAAAACGGCATATCGCCGCGGCATGCAGCTTGATGAAAGAACAATCACAAAGTTGGTTATATTTGAACGCTGCATGGGAACTGAAGCAACTAATAAGTTGTATGAATTCATAGACATGGAGAATGGTAAACCCGCTATAATTGCAGCATTAGAAGACAAAGAAAAGGAATTTGATCTCAATATTATACCAGATGAATGGAAGAAAGAGTTACCTTTCCTGAATAAGTGGTCAAAGTTACCCCCCATGTTTGCCAATGTTGACCTTAAGGCAGCTGCTTATTTAAGTCGTCAGAGCATCCCTATGGGTTCTGTTAACTCAGTAATGTCTGGTGCGGCTCAAGAATTACTCGAAGGATTAATGAAACAAAAAATTTCAACAAGCAACGCGAGTATTACTCTGATTGATAAAACCCCCCGCGAAGAATATGTCTCTGTTATGGATAGCCTTATAGAACAGTTACGAAAAGTCGAAGATTGGCAATTAAAAACACCGGGTATTTACGGGGCCAGGCTATTGGCAATGCGCAATGAAAAGTGCAAGGATATCCTCCTAGCCTTTATTAAAAAAGCCCCCAAAAAACGATGGCTTACATCAATTATAAATGAGTTAGAGGGTGCTAAATAATGGGTACTTCTGCATCAAATACAGGTCCTAATAATAGAAGTCCACTGTTACCACCTTGGGCAGAACAAGGTGATCCAATCCAAGTTGGACCTATAGATGGCCAACCAACCCCAGATAGAGGTGATGGAAATGACAACAAAGTTCCATTACAACAAGTAGATAACGGAAAAGTACAAGAGCAGATACCGGGAGCAAGACCGAATATCCCCTCACCCAACAGGCTATCAGGGGCAAGAAGGTCATTTGGTGACTACGCTAAATCCAATGGTGGTACATCAAATCTGAAAGCTTCTCTAAAGAAATTCTCAAAAAGTTCTGGCGGCGGTTCTGGAGTAAGTCGTCGACTAGCTAGCGGCATCACGGCAGGTTCCGGCTTATTAGGAATAATGCAAGGTGAAAGCGTTAGTATCAATAATATAACGCTCTCCCTGTCGGATCTAGATGGACTCTCAACAGACCAAGCTATTGATCGTATCACTGAGCACTTAACACCTGAAAATGGTGATGCCGATGCTGTACGCATTGCATTGGACTTTGCACTGGCAGAGGTTTTACCAGAAGAAGATGTTTTTGATGCGTCGATTTTCACTGATGAAGTTGTTCATGAAGCTATTTCATGCTACCTCACTGACCTTATATTTCAGGACGTTGTCAATGGCATGGGTAAAGCCTGGTTTCATATTGAACATCCGAGCAAGCATCACCGAATGGAAGAAGAGCTAAGGGATCTAATAAAATTTATAACACAATCAAAATTAGAAAAAACAATGCTCGCTAATGCGGGGAATGTTTCACAAAGCAATATAATACAGATACAAATAGATGTGATTTCACAAACTGTGGAAGAGTGGGAGAATTATAATGACTAATTTTTATTTTAACAATGACCCAGCAAAACTACCAGACTATTCAGATACCTGTCATCCGGTCCAGATTTTTAATACACATGATTACAATATTTCAAAGCATAGTATTGCTTCAAGAAGTCTATTTAATAACATACGTAAACTTGGTGTTAATATTGATGCAGACGCAATCGACTTGATCACAATTGCTACTGCTGTTACCGCTGCCGAGACTTTTGAACGTCGAGGAAACGCGGCTGATGCGTGGTCACGAGTAATGCACTTGCATATCCCAGTTAATAATGAAACCAAGTGGAACAATCTTTCAGGGGAATTGGGTTCTATTCTAAATTTCTTAACCGGAGACCAGTGGGAATTTACATTCTCTAAAACAACACTACCAATTCCATCTCCTATTGTAAGCAAAGCATCAAAAACTCGATTGTCTAGCCTTAAAGGGTTAAACTGCATTTGTCTTTTCTCTGGCGGACTAGATAGTGCAGTGGGAGCAATAGATATACTTAATGGCAACTCAATGCATAAACCTCTATTGCTAAGCCATGCTTACCGTGGTGATGGTGTAAAACAGAACGATATTAAGAAACTTCTTAAAGCAAAATATGGGGAGCTATCATATAGTATTTCGCCAAAATTGATGTCGGGATTAAAAGGGAAAACTGATGTCACAATGCGTGGAAGAAGCTTCAATTTTTTAGCTATGGCTGTACTTGGTATTTCAGCCCTAAGAAACGCAAATTCAGATGATAGTATTTCGACAATTATTGTTCCAGAAAACGGATATATATCTATAAACCCACCCCTTACCAGACGAAGAATAGGTAGTCACAGCACACGTACAACTCACCCATATTTTTTAAGTAGACTTGAAAAATTATTAGGAGATGCTGGCTTCAACATAAAATTTGTTAACCCATATCAATTTAAAACTAAAGGCGAAATGTTGGCAGAGTGTATAGATCAAGCTGCTATTGCGAAAGCCATCCCATTAAGTGTTTCCTGTAGTCATTGGCACAGAAAACATAAACAATGTGGCCATTGTGTTCCTTGCTTGATTAGGCGTTCATCGATTCATCATGCTGGTTTTACACAAGACGCATTGTATGTAAGCCAGAATATTAATCTCATCTACGGAGAGAAAGATACAAGAGACGATCTCCTAGCTGTGCAAACTGCAATAATTAGATTGAGTAAAACCAAAGATTATAAAGGCTGGATCAGACAGAGCGGTTCGTTGCCAGAAGATAGTGCCACTAGAATTAAGCTTGAATCAACAATAAAACGTGGATTACAGGAAGTTGATACGTTTCTAAAAGTGAATAAAGTCTCATGATGGATATGCATTGTCATGTGGATCTTTATCCTAATCATGGTGAAATCCTAGATGACATAAGAAAATCTGGATTTTATGTTCTATCTGTAACCACAGTACCTTCTGCTTTCGAAGGTACTAGAAATTTAACACATGGAATAAAGAACTGTCGCACCGCATTGGGCCTACACCCCCAATTGGCTCACCAAAGAAAAAATGAATTAGCTATCTTCGATCAGCTGATAGGTGAAACACGCTACATTGGCGAGATTGGCCTTGATGGTTCGAGAGGTTTTAAAGAGCATTTTGCCGATCAAATGCTAGTCTTTAACCATATATTGGAAAGATGTGAGCATTACAGAAACAAGATTCTAACCATTCACAGTCTTAATGCGGTAAATGAGGTTTTAACGTGCTTAAATGAGCATCCTAATGCAGGCACTCCCATTCTTCATTGGTTTTTAGCGACTAAGCAACAAATAGAAACAGCTGTTCGCTTAGGCTGTTTTTTCTCAATTGGGCCTGCGATGCTTTATTCTGAACGGGCAAAAAAAATAATATCTTGGCTTCCAAAAGATCGGATTCTTCTTGAAACTGATGGGCCTTTTGGAACACTGAGAGGAAAAATACTCTACCCATCTGATGCAGTTCTGGTTATTCAATATCTTTCTGAGATTTGGAATATGTCTTCTGGTGAGGTAATAACCGAAATTGAATCTAATTTGAAAGATCTCGTTAGTTAGGTCGTAGCGATTCAACGTCAAAAATTGATTATTATGGCTCTGAAAAATAGTTTTTCATTCTGTGGTGGTCAACCGGGCCGGCAGCGTCATGCTCTGGCCTCCCACAGCCGTGCCAGTACCTCATCCACAGTATGGGTCTTGCCGGAGGCAATGTCCTGAGTAGCCAGAGCGACCAATATCACTAGGGCTTTTTGCTCGCGCCCCTGCTGCAGCTTGGCCACCCCGTTCTCCACCCCACTGAAACTGTCCTGCTTCCCCAGCGCTTCTCGAACGGCCCGCAGGGAAATGACTTTGATGGGCTCTCTCATAGTGCGCATCTCTCTTTCTCTTGGTGTGATGGATGCCTGCCAGTATATCATCCCCAGCGCGCCCCACCGGTAAAAGCGGATTTGGACCGGACTTTGCAGAATGCAATACGGAGCCGAAACCCTACCAATTCCCCAGAAGGTTTCTCAGCCCCCAGTCATGGTGACCAACCAGCCCAGTGCCTTCACCGCCAGCACCCCGCCGCTGGCGCCTTCCAGAATAACCCGCACACTGCTGACCACAGCCCCGATCACCGGCCAGCTCGGCGCAGGCCGACGTGGCCAGCGCTTGCAGGGCGGTATAATTGGCCTGCAGCTCGGCCCGCGCGCATGCTGCTGGCGCCCTTGCTCGATCACCTGCTTCAACCAGGCCAGCAATGCCGCCAGAGCCTCGGCCCTCAGCTCACCAGTGATTGCCTGCTGATGGTGATCTCCGGGCGAGCTCACCATCAGCTGACCACCATCGCCTTGCGCAGCAGGTCGGAGGTCTTGACGATCAGATCGCTGGCAATGGCGCTCAGTTCGGGGATAAGGGCGGGCATGAGAAGCACTCCAGGGCGACATAAGGCCCTCATTGTAACCGGTTGGGCCCGTACCGGTTGCAGTGCTGTTCTGCAAGGGGGAGGATCCCGCCCGAACCACAAGATGTGGTGATCGGCTAGACTAACTCTTGGTCATCACCCTGTACTCGTCCAAAGTCAGGATTGGGCTCGTATCCCCGCTCGGAAAACATCAACGTCCCCCGTCGCTGTTCTTGAAGGTTAGCAAGAGCCTGGAAAAAACAGCTTTCGCACAGATGAAGCTCGAAAGCCTCGCCATCATGGTGGGAGCCATAACTCCATTGAGCTTGTACCGTTCCAAACTGGGGGCAGTGGCATCCATGCTTAGAGGTGCTTTCATCACATATGTCACAACGGATATCAGCTACAACGTCGACTTCCTTTTTGGCCATCACTTTCATTGCATAGCTCCGATATCTGCCTGAACGTTGAAATTCGGTGGGGATGAGACATGACCTCAACATCAGCGAACCAGTCCAGGGTGACCAATGTGTAGTTTTCCGAGTGAGAATACAGTCTATCCTATCTTTTCCAGACTTCTATCCGACTCACTCTTCGTTCAATTTCTTTGTTAATCTGGAATATCATGCGAGGCCTTGGTACATCCGTGTTTCCAGAGTTTTTCCATAACATAATGTAAAGGGTATCGTGTGACACTGCGCTAAGTGGGCTGCCCCTCGTATTCAGGTACAGACCACCAGCCCGCCGCCATGTTCTACACGTCTAGCCCGGTGCTAACCGTGCAGAACATGGCGCACATCATGACGAGCAGAAAATAGGGGCGACATTATTTCAATGAGCGCGCCCCTCCCCCCGCCAGTAGTAAATCGCTACCAACCCCGCAATCTTTGTCGTTCATTGCATAGCCGCTAGCTTTCTCATCATCTTGCACACTAGCCCCTGCGATGCCCTATCTGAGGGCGACCATCCAAATACCCACGACACACATGCGCCGACTTGGTGCAAACAGAAACAAAATAGCATTCAATGTATTGATTTTTAAGGTTTAATTTAATTGGCCTGATTTATGCTTTGGCTAGCTCACACATCAATAAGTCCAGATGTAATCGGGGTCAGCCCTGTCATGGTGGAGCAGTACTTTCACGTTACTGTTGAGTCGTCACGAACGCCTCGTGGACTAAAGACCACATTAATCAAGGATAGAAAGCCGGCAATGCACCGGTATCGCAAGAGAGGAACACACTATGGTCAAAAAAAGTATATTTATGAGTCTCTTCCCTCTCGTTGTCACACCGAGCTGGGCCGAACCAATAGCGCAAACTGCAACCGCCATGGCCTCTGTTGCCAGCTTAACGATTAACAAAGGAGATACGACCTGGATGCTGCTGGCAACGGCGTTGGTGCTCCTGATGTCCATTCCTGGTCTCGCGCTGTTTTATGGGGGGCTAGTACGCGCAAAAAACATGCTCAGCATGTTGATGCAGGTATTTACCCTGTTCTGCCTGATCAGTGTGCTGTGGGTCATTTATGGCTACTCCTTGGCTTTTACTGAAGGCAATGGCGTGTATGGCTCTTTCAGTAAGCTGTTACTCAAGGGGATTACCCCTGATTCCATCGCCGCTACGTTCAGTAAAGGGGTGGGGATGAGCGAGTTTATTTATGTGGTATTCCAAGGAGCATTTGCCGCCATTACGTGTGGCCTGATTGTCGGGGCGTTTGCGGAGCGGATTAAATTTGCAGCGGTGCTCTTATTTGCAGTGTTCTGGTTTACCTTCGCTTATATCCCACTGGCGCACATGGTGTGGTACTGGGCCGGCCCTGATGCTTATAGCAGCACTGATGCAGCTGCTGCTGCAACGGCAACCGCCGGCTACCTCTTTCAACATGGTGCACTTGATTTTGCAGGGGGAACCGTTGTGCATGTCAACGCGGCCGTAGCTGGGTTGGTGGGGGCTTACCTAGTAGGAGCACGCCTCGGTTATGGCCGTGATCCTATGACTCCTCACAGCCTCACCATGACCATGATAGGCGCATCTTTACTCTGGTTTGGTTGGTTTGGCTTCAATGCAGGGTCAGCGCTAGAGGCTAATGGGACCGCAACCTTGGCCTTTATCAACACCTGGGTTGCCCCAGCCGCAGCAGCGTTATCTTGGACCTTCGCGGAATGGTTAATGAAGGGCCGTCCTTCACTGCTGGGGGCCGCGTCTGGTGCAGTCTCGGGGCTGGTTGTGATTACCCCAGCAGCTGGGTTTGTTGGCGTAGGGGGTGGGCTGGTGATGGGCCTTATCAGTGGCGTCGCAGGCTTATGGGGGGTTCATGGTCTCAAGCGTCTGCTAGGCACCGATGACAGTCTGGATGTGTTTGGCTTGCACGGAGTGTGTGGGATTCTTGGTGCCCTGTTAACAGGCGTGTTTGCCAGCCCAGACTTAGGTGGCACGGGAGTCTGGGATTATGTCACCAACCAAGTGGCTGAGGATTACTCCATCTGGGCACAAGTAAAAATTCAGGCTATCGGGGTTGGGATCACCATTGTCTGGTCTGCGGTCGTGGCGGCGGTGGCGTTCAAAGTGCTGGATATGACCATCGGGCTGCGAGTAAGTCGAGACGCTGAGCGTGAGGGGTTGGATGTCACCACTCATGGTGAAAAGGCTTATAGCATGTAACAAGAGGCCCGGCGTCAGCGATGCCTGCCAGCTCATACTGATCCATGTTAAAGGCCCGCTCTGTTAGATGAGAGCGGGCCTTTTTAAAACGCGCAAATAGACCGTTAGCTAGCTTAATCCAGCATGGCTTCTTTTAGCTTTCGCAGCGCATTTTTCTCAAGCTGGCGGACCCGCTCAGCAGAAACACCGTAAGCATCGGCTAGCTCTTGCAGGGTACTTTTGCTGTCATCATCCAACCAGCGGGCACGGATAATATGCTGGCTACGCTCATCCAATCCAGCCAAGGCAGAGCTCAAGCGACGGGTGGCATGGTCATCCCAGTTATCGTTTTCGATAGTGGCTGCGAGATCGGAGGATTTATCCTCCAAATAGTGAACCGGAGCAAACGCCCCCTCTTCGTCATCATCGCCAACTAAATCAAACGCCTGATCATAATTGCTCATGCGTGCTTCCATCTCGGTCACGTCGGCAGCAGACACACCGAGATCGGCCGCCACGGCCTGAACCTCTTCATGGTTCAACCAGCCCAAGCGCTTTTTGGATTTACGCAGATTAAAAAAGAGTTTGCGCTGAGCTTTGGTTGTAGCCACTTTGACCATACGCCAGTTGCGCAATACATATTCGTGGATTTCAGCTTTGATCCAGTGCACGGCAAAGGAGACCAAGCGCACTCCGACACTGGGGTCGAAGCGCTTGACCGCCTTCATCAGGCCGATATTGCCCTCTTGCACTAAGTCTGCTTGAGGCAAGCCATATCCGGCATAACTCTTGGCGACATGAACAACAAAGCGCAGGTGCGACATAACCAGCTGGCGGGCAGCCTCAAGGTCACCGTCTTGCTGCAAACGCAAAGCGAGGTCGCGCTCTTCCTCAGCGCTAAGAACCGGAATTGCGTTAACTGCTTGGATATAACCTTCAAGACTCCCTTGCGGAATCAGAGCCATAGTGCGTTGCAATGAAGTTCCCATCAATTACCTCTTACTTTTCAATCACGCCAGTCTAGCACCTCGAAAGGATCTGTCTACTGACTGGACGGCGTTCTGGAAGTGTACCAAACATCACACCCAGCTTGAACAGGGAGCCATATTAGGCAGATAGGATGAATCATGAATGAACGGTCAAAAAAAGGGGGCCAATAAAGGCCCCCCCGAAAATAGCATGCTAAGTCCATTGTTGCGGAGCTCGCAACCTTCACATGCTTGCCAAGTCTGACGAGCAAAGCAGGGAGCCATACTCGTGTAAATCTTTCTGTTGATGACGATGGGCATCTATCAGATAGACAACCTACAGGCGTTAATGTTCACCGATAGGATCATTATGATTCAGGATCTGCAGGCTAGGGGGTAGATTACCGCAAAGGGTCACTTTTACGTCATCTACCAGATGAAATCCAGCGATTTAGCTTGATAACTCATCACTCAAGATGGCTCGATGTCTCGAATATGGCGATGCACTGAGAACCACGAAGCGATTAAACCTAATAGCGCGCCTAATAATATCAAGTTCAGTCCATCGATGACCCCCATCCCCACTAATTGGAACGAGCTGTCATATAAGCCAGCTAACTCTTTTACGACCCCTTCACTCCAGATCACCATCACTTCGGTTAACCACCACGCCAACATGCCGCCAATGATGCCAAACCAGATGCCAGTATAAAGAAAGGGACGATGGATGAAGGCATCGGTCGCCCCCACCAGCTTGAGCACTTCAATCTCAGAACGCTGATTCAGGATATTCAGGCGCAGGGTATTGCCGACGATCAGCAACACGGCAGAGAGCAGCAGCACGGCGATACCGGTGATGGTGTGGCGCAGCAGATTCATGATCCCCTGCAGACGGGTCAACCACTGCAGATCCAGCTTGCCCTGCTCAACCCCGTCTTCGTTATTGAGCTTACCGAGCAGCTCGGCCGCCCCTTCAGGACTCTGCCAGCGAAGATCGGGAATGACATTCAGCACCGGTGGCAACGGGTTGCTATCCAGATAATCGAGGGCATCGCCGAAGCCAGAAATCTCGCGAAACTCCCGCAATGCATCATCACGGCTTAGATAAGTCACCGAATCGACTTCGGGATAGAGCAAAATCCGTTGCTGCAAGTCGAGAATGCTCTGCTCCGGTAAATCCTTGCGCAGATAGAGAGAGATCTGGGAACTAGTCTGCCAGCTCCCTTCCACCACCTCGGCATTTTTTAGCAACACGTGAAAACAGGAGGGCAGCGCCAGACTGACCCCAAGCACCGCCAGCGTCATCAGGGAAGCGAGCGGATTGCGCCACAGCTCTCCGAGACTGGCGAAAGCTTGGCGGACATGGTCTACCGCCATCATCATCAGACGACGCAACAACGGCTGCTTATGCCGAACGATAGCCATCAGCGTGTCTCCTCTACTGAGTGCATACGCCCAGCTTTGAGCGCCAATGTGCGATAACGCATCCGGGCGATCAGGCCGAGATCGTGGGTTGCAATGAGCACCGAAACACCGAAACGGTTGAACTCCTCAAACAGCCGCATAATGTCCATGGAGAGCTGGGGGTCGAGGTTGCCGGTCGGCTCATCGGCCAGCAGCAGCGGCGGCTTGTTGACGATGGCGCGGGCGATGCCAACCCGCTGCTGTTCGCCACCCGAGAGCATCCGCGGCTGATAACGCGCCTTATTAAGTAAGCCGACCTTGTCGAGCGCCGCAGCCACCCGTTTATTTATATCCGCATGACGGTAGCCGTCGATCACCAGTGGCAGCGCCACATTATCAAATACCGTGCGGTCCATCAGCAGCCGATGGTCCTGAAAGATCATCCCAATCTGGCGGCGTACGTAAGGGATCTGGCTGCGCTGGATATGGCTGACATCATCGCCATGAAAGAAGACGCGGCCATCGGTCGGTCGCTCCATCACGCTGATCAATTTGAGCAGAGTACTTTTGCCCGCCCCCGAGTGTCCGGTCAGAAAAGCCATCTCCCCCTTACGTAGATGGAAACTGACCTTTTGCAGCGCCTGATGGCCACCACTGTATACCTTACTGACCTTATCAAAACGAATCATAACGCTTCCCTGACCTTAACCAACCCCGACCGGGATCCACGTATGGAGCACAAACTCATCGCGGCGCCCCTGCGCGAGAGGAGAGAACTCATCCGCAGCCGACCATCTTGCCGCCCAGATCGCTACGAGCCACATCTTAGCGACAAGCCCCGACCAGAGTCGGGGCTTGGGACACTGACTCATCACGGCTAAGCGAAATGATCGCGGCCGACCTTACTCATCGTGGCTAAAAAGCGCCTCGATAAAGTCGTTGGCAACGAAGGGGCGCAGATCGTCGATCCCCTCGCCCACCCCGATATAGCGGATCGGGATCTGGAACTTATCCGCCACCGCAAAAATAACGCCCCCCTTAGCCGTACCATCCAGCTTGGTGATAGTGATGCCGGTCAGACCCACCGCCTCGCTGAATAGCTTGGCCTGGCTCAGGGCGTTCTGGCCGGTGCCCGCATCCAGAGTCAGCATGATCTCGTGGGGCGCCTCTGCATCCAGCTTCTTCATCACCCGCACTACTTTTTTGAGCTCTTCCATCAGGTTGCTCTTGTTCTGCAAGCGGCCAGCAGTATCGGCGATCAACACGTCGGCGCCGCGCGCGCGCGCCGCTTCGATGGCGTCATAAATCACGGAGGCGGAATCGGCACCGGTATGCTGGGCAATCACCGGAATGTTGTTGCGCTGCCCCCATACCTGCAGCTGCTCGACCGCAGCGGCGCGGAAGGTGTCACCCGCCGCTAGCATCACGCTCTTGCCCTCAGCCTGGAACTGCTTAGCCAACTTGCCGATAGTGGTGGTTTTACCGACGCCGTTCACCCCAACCATCAGGATCACGTAAGGCTTCTTGTTGGTGTCGATCATCAGTGGCTGCTCGACCTTGGCCAGCATTTCGCCCATGTCCTGCTTGAGCAAACCGTAGAGCGCCTCGGCATCCTTGAGCTGTTTGCGATCCGCGTGCTGCACCAAGCCTTCGATGATGCGACTGGTAGTATCCACGCCAAGATCGGCGGTCAGCAGCTGGGTTTCCAGTTCTTCGAACAGTTCATCGTCGATCTTCTTGCCACGGAACAGGCCGAAGAAACCGGAGCCGATATTCTCCTTGGTGCGCACCAGACTGCGCTTGAGGCGAGCAAAGAAGCCCTCCCGCTGCGGCTTGTCCTGGGTATCGTCGTCCACCTTGGCAGCCAGCGGCAGAGCCGCCAGGGCCGCGGCCTCAGCTTCCAGCGCGGCAACCAGGCGCAGATCTTCCGCGCGCTGGGCCTCTTTGGCGATACGGGCTTCTTCCTCAGCACGGGCCTCGGCAGCAATGCGAGCCTCTTGCGCAGCGCGGGCCTCGCCCGCGATACGAGCCTCTTGCGCAGCGCGAGCCTCGGCAGCGATACGAGCCTCTTCCTCAGCACG
>NZ_PGGC01000044.1 GCF_002795305.1 Aeromonas cavernicola | reverse complement strand
CTGACGTCGTGGATGGCGGCCGCATCCCAGAACAGCGGGTGGGGCAGCGGCTTGCCAGTCTTGAGGGTCTCGTGCATGCCGAGCAGCGGCATCATCCCCTCCACCGTCAGGCGGATGTCGAAGTCGTTGCCGCCGATCCGCTGGCCGCTGTGGCCGAGCAGATCGCCGCTGCGATCCAGCTGATCGCGGTAGCTCGGGCCCATCCGCAGCATGGAGCAGTCGGTGGTACCGCCGCCGATATCCACCACCAGCACCACGGCGTCTTCGGTGAGGCGCGCCTCGAATTCAAACCCGGCGGCTACCGGTTCATAGAGGAACTCCACCTGCTCGAAACCGGCCAGACGGGCCGCCTCGGTCAGGATGGCGATAGCTTGCTGGTTGCTCTCCTCCCCCGCCAGGCCCTGGAAGTTGACCGGGCGGCCGATCACCGCCTGGCGGATCGGGGCGCCCAGCTGCTGCTCCGCCTGCTGGCGGACATGGAGCATCATGGCGCAGACGATATCTTCAAACAGGGCGATCTGGGGGGCCTTGAGGCCATAGGCGCCAAGGAAAGATTTTGGCGATTTGATATAGTAGCCGTCGTCCGGCTCTTCCAGATAGCGTTCCAGTGCGGCACCGCCGAAGCAGAGCTCGTCGATCAGTCCCTCTTCGCGCATCTGGCGGCGAACCATCTGAGCGCGGCTGACCACGGGGCCACGCAGCTTGAGGTACTCCGCCTGCTGGGCCGGTGCCAGCCCTTCAGCCAACAGACCGGCGATGGCATCTCGGTGGGGGGCGTGCAAGGTGGAGGGAAGATAGTGGGATGGACCAAGGTTGAGCAGTCTGGGGCGGCCCTGTTCCATCACGGCCACCGCGCAGTTAGAAGTGCCGTAATCAAATCCGATAAACATAGGCAACCAGACTCCTGCATAAAAAGGGCTGGTAGCCTAACCGATGGCGCCGAGTCTCACAACCCGGCGCATAGAGATGTAAAGCGGGGTACGACGAGGGGGGGTTACTCCACCTCGTTGTCGCAGCGGCCCTGGCTTTCGATGGCGCGAATATTGCCGAGGGTGGTATCAGCAATGGCATGCAGCGCCTCGCGGGTCAGGAACGCCTGATGGCCGGTAAACAGCACATTGTGACAGGCCGATAAGCGGCGGAACACGTCATCAGTGATCACTTCGTTGGACTTATCGGAGAAGAACAGATCTTCCTCCTCCTCGTAGACATCCAGCCCCAGCGCGCCGATGCGGGAGGTCTTGAGCGCCTCGATGGCTGCGTTGGAGTCGAGCAGGCCGCCACGGCTGGTGTTGATGATCATCACCCCGTCCTTCATCTTGGCGAACGCCTCCTGGTTCAGCAGGTGGTAGTTCTCCTTGAACAGCGGGCAGTGCAGGCTGACGATATCGGATTGGCGAAACAGGGTATCGAGATCCACATACTCGGCCCCTAACTCGATGGCGACCGGATTCTGATACGGATCGTTGACCAGCAGACGAACCCCGAACCCCTTGAGGATGCGCAGGGCGGCGAGCCCAATCTTGCCGGTGCCGATGACGCCAACCGTTTTGCCATGCATGTTAAAACCAACCAGCCCTTCCAGCGAAAAATTAGCATCGCGGGTGCGTTGATAGGCCTTATGAATCCGGCGGTTGAGGCACATCATCATGCCGACAGCATGCTCGGCGGTCGCCTCGGGGGAGTAGGCGGGGACTCGCACCACTTTCAGCCCCAGCTCTTTGGCAGCGGCCAGATCCACGTTGTTGTAACCGGCACAGCGCAGGGCGATCACCTTGGTGCCATTGCTGGCCAGTTCGGTCAATACCTCGCGATCCGCATCGTCATTGACGAACAGACAAACTACCGGAACACCATGGGCCAGCCGCGCTGTCTTGGCTTCCAGTCGCACATCGAAAAACTCCAGCTCAAAGCCGAAACGGCTATTAGCTTGGTTGAAATGCTCTTTGTCATAGCTCTTGGTACTGAATACGGCGACTTTCATGATGTGCGCTCCGCGACTGATGATGTGGTTAAATTACAACAAAACAGGCTGGTTATCACCGGAAAAACCAATGGTTCATCGGCCCCACGGCATAATGGGCACTGCACTGACAGCACTTTTGTACGATCCATCCACCAGCTTAGTGCTGTAAGTCAGGTAGATCAGCGCATTGCGTTTTGTATCGTAAAAGCGCACCACTTTCTGCTCCTTGAACACCAGCGAGGTGCTAACGTCGAACACCTCTTCTCCCGCCTTGAGCTGCTCGGGCACGGTGATGGGGCCGATCTGGTGACACGACAGGGAGGCGTGGGAGGGATCTTCCGCCAGTCCCAGCCCCCCCTTGACGCCACCAGTCTTGGGACGCGCCAGATAGCAGACGACGCCGTCGATGCGCGGGTCGTCGAACGCTTCTACCCGAATCTTGTGGTTGGGGCCAAACAGCTTGAAGGCGGTACTGACTTCACCAATGGTATCCGCGTTATCTGCGAATGCCGACATACTCAGCAACCAGCCTGCGAGTAGCAGGCTGAGGTTGGCTTGCCTCATGGTCATACCTCGAATCATCAGGTTAGTAGTAGCCCCGCTCACACAGAGACAGGTCACCACATGGTTTCTGTCACAGGGGGGGATAGTCCCAATATCGGGCTGGGATGCTTTTTAACAAGGGGGTGAGATCTGGGTTGGTGAGAGTAATGGTGATGCGCTGATCCAAATTCGCACTGGCTAACGCCTCGCGGATCCGAGGATGTTGTTTATAAAACGTCATAAAACTGCCATCGGCATATGAGCGCTCTAACCCTTGATGGATCGCTCGCGCCAACTCAGGGTGTTTGGGGCTCACAAAAAATAGCTGTGCCATGGAGTAACGCAGCACCAGACGCTTTTCAATAGCAAGATTGGAATACTCTGCGCCTAGCTCTCTACGCTCAGCGAAGATCGCTATAAGGGATCGCGGGAAAAAATCCAGCTTGTCACCATCGTTAATCAGCCGAAACAAATTGCTGTACCGCCCCGAATAGGTCTTAATTCCCGCGTGCCTGAGCACCTTGTTATCCGCCCAACCCACCCCCTGCGCTACCTTCATCTGCTTTAAATCATCCACGTTTTTAACGCGATCGAAGCGCGCTTGATCATTGACATGGATCAGGCCAAGGCGCAGCCCTTCCAAGCCACGGAAAATGGGAATGGGGATGGGAATAAACATCGATTCAAGCTCGCTGGATGTACTCATCCAAAACACATTGATGCTCTCGCCCTTGCTCAATTGCTGCTGTAGCGTGAATTGGTTTAGATCGAGGTCAACCTGTTTAATTTGAAAAGGTTGACCTGAGTGGGAGAGTGCCAGCTCCAGCAGCTTAAGCTGGTACTCTTGCTCGAGATGGTTAACGGGCCGACTGGGCACCTTCACTATTAGACCTTGGGCTTGTACCAGCATCGGCAAGCAGACACATAGCTTGATGAGCCATTTCATACGCCGTTTTCCGCTAGAAATCAGGGGTAACTGAAGTCTAACCAAGTTATCACTAGCGTGCTGAAAAGTGGCCATACCCCCAAGCCTATGGGCATGACCTCGGGGTCATCAGGTGGTGCCGATTAACCGGCGATCACTACATCCTCGCCATATCAGGCGACACGGCGGAACACATGATTATCGTTGAACTCTTTGGTGCTTTGGCACTCAAGACAGAACCGAGATTCAGGCCGAGCTTGCAGTCGCTTCAGTGAGATTTGCTCCCCACAAGACTCGCAGTAACCAAATTCCCCTTCACTGATCCGTCTTAACGCACCTTTGAGATTGCGCAGATGCAGTTTGTCATGCTCGATTCGATTCAGCTCCAAACGACGAGCTTCTTCAATGCTGGCACGATCAATTTCGTCAGCCATCTCGTTGGTATCGGTGGCGATGGCTTGGCTAGCCTGAGAATTGAGGCGTTCTTCGAGCTCGACGATGTGTCGCTCGATCTGGCCCTTATAAAAGGCCAGTTGGTCTTTATTCATGAAGTCACACATTCGATTTTACTACCAGTCAGTTAACTCAATGATCTCTGTTAATGGGGTCATCTGGATAAAGACCAACCCCCTTGTTACTGGATTGACACCGCGCTACCTCGGCTGAAGCGGCCACAACAGGTGTAAATCAGGGCGGGCCTTGTACCAAAAAAAAACCGCTCTGCAAAGTAAATCGGCCAAAGAGTGTGGTTCTTGACAAAGAAAAACCCGCCAGTGGTCGGATAAGTGACCACTTTATTCAAGATGGAAGCCTGATGAGATGAGCGGTCAGTACGACGCCATATTGCCTATCTACGTGTTTAGTATTTGGCATCGAGATGGTCATTATATGCGCCGTTATTTATAGTTTTTTAAACACTCCCGCTTGACATCGCCCTTGCTGGCGGGCTTTTATGGGGGTATTAATTACAATTTCGTAACAAGGGTGTTCCATATATTAGACACCCTTGCCAATGGTAATCGTACAGTCGGGGTTTAACATGGACAGTATCAAAGGCTGGATGGAGAGCAATCGCATCACGGAAGTGGAGTGCCTGTTCCCAGATTTCACCGGCAACGCCCGGGGTAAAATCATCCCAGCCAGTAAGTTTTTACGTGAGGGTGGCATGCGCCTACCCGAAGTCATCTTCACCCAGACAGTCACCGGCGAATATCCGGATGACGACAGCATGATTGACCCGCTTGAGCGGGACATGCAGCTTTACCCAGACCCTAACACTATCCGCTTCGTGCCGTGGGCACTGGAGCCGACCGCCCAAGTCATTCACGACTGCTTTGATGTCAACGGTAAGCTTATCGACATTGCGCCGCGCTCGGTGCTGCGTCGGGTACTGTCATTTTACGAAAAACAGGGCTGGAAACCGGTGGTCGCACCAGAGCTGGAATTTTATCTGGTCACTCGCAATGAAGATCCTGATTACCCGCTGATGCCGCCAGTAGGCCGTAACGGCCGTCCAGAAACCGCGCGCCAATCCTTTAGCATCGATGCGGTTAACGAATTCGACCCCATTTTTGAAGACATGTATGACTACTGCGAGGCGCAAGAGCTGGAAGTCGACACCCTGATCCACGAATCCGGCGCCGCCCAGATGGAGATCAACTTCCTACATGGGGATGCTATCGACTTGGCCGATCAAGTGTTCCTGTTCAAACGCACCATGCGTGAAGCCGCGCACAAACACGGAATCTACGCCACCTTTATGGCCAAACCGATGAGCAATGAGCCCGGCTCGGCGATGCACATTCACCAGAGTCTGGAAGATGCCAACGGCCATAACCTGTTTGCGACGGCGGAGGGGAATAACTCCGATCTGTTCATGCACTTTATCGCCGGACTGCAAAAGTACACCCCAGCGGTGACTGCCCTGTTGGCCCCTAACGTCAACTCCTATCGTCGTCTCACCTTTGGCGAAAGCGCACCGCGTAACGTCCAGTGGGGGGTGGAAAACCGCACCTGCGGTTTGCGGGTGCCGTTCTCCGAGCCCAGTGCGCGGCGGGTAGAAAACCGCTTCGCTGGGGCCGATGCCAACCCTTATCTGGCGCTGGCCGCCACCTTGGCGTGTGGTTATCTCGGCATGATGGAGAAACTAGAGCCGATGCAGGAGATGAAATCGAGCGCCTACGACCTGCCCTACAGCCTACCCCGCTCACTGGAAGAGGCGCTCAGCCACCTCGAACAGTGCGAGCCCATCAAGGAGATGCTGGGTGAGCGGTTCACTCGCGCATTTGTCGCGGTCAAGCGCAAAGAGTATGAGACCTATTTTGGGGTGATCAGTCGCTGGGAGCGGGAGTTCCTGCTGCTGAACGTATAAATCAGGCGAGCCAATCCATCATCCCACTTGGGGAGGCCCGCCTTGGCCTGCTCCATGTACCGCCAAGCCATGGCAACGAGCCAGAGCGTCCCATCATCGATTCATCACCATGATGGGTTGCTCTCCTCTTATCCCATGCCGACCACATCGCTGACATCGAAGGACCAAGGAGCAAGCAATGCAACAGACTACCCGTGAGTGGCAGCAGCTGGATGCCAGCCACCACTTACACCCCTTTACTGACTTTCAGGCGCTCAATAAAAAGGGCAGTCGCATCATTACCAAGGCCAGCGGTGTCTACCTGGAAGACTCCGATGGTCAACGTATCCTCGATGGTATGGCGGGGTTGTGGTGCGTCAACATGGGCTATGGTCGGCAGGAGCTAGTCAATGCCGCCACCCAGCAGATGCAGCAACTGCCCTACTACAACCTGTTCTTTCAGACCGCCCACCCGCCAGTAATTGAGTTAGCCACCCTGTTAACCGAGATCACCCCCCCTCACCTCAATCAGGTGTTTTTTACCGGCTCAGGGTCCGAATGTAACGATACCGTGCTGCGGATGGTGCGCCACTACTGGGCCAGTAAAGGGCAGCCAGAGAAACAGGTGATCATCAGCCGCCATAACGCTTACCACGGTTCTACCGTCGCAGGGGCCAGCCTCGGTGGCATGAAGGGAATGCACGCTCAGGGTGGCCTGCCCATTCCCGGCATAGTGCACATCGATCAGCCCTATCACTTCGGTGAAGGACAAGGGATAAGCCCCCATGAGTTTGGGCTAGAGCGGGCCCGCCAGTTGGAGCAGAAGATTCTGGAGCTGGGGGTGGACAAGGTCGCTGCCTTTATTGGCGAGCCAATCCAAGGGGCGGGCGGGGTGATTATTCCGCCCGACAGCTACTGGCCTGAAATCCAGCGCATCTGCGATCACTACGGCATTTTGCTGATCGCCGACGAGGTGATCTGCGGCTTTGGTCGCACCGGTCATTGGTTTGCCAGCGAGGGATTTGGCATCAAACCCGACCTGATGTGCCTCGCTAAGGGGATCACCTCTGGTTATTTACCCCTTGGCGCGGTGATGGTGAGCGATCGGGTCGCCAAGGTGTTAGTTGAAGAGGGAGGCGAGTTTAACCACGGTTTCACCTACTCAGGCCATCCGGTGGCATGTGCCGTGGCCATCGCCAACATTAAACTTATGCAAAGCGAAAGCATAGTTAAGCGAGTAAACGAGACCATCGGCCCCTATTTACAGCGCCGCTGGCGCGAGTTGGCTGACCACCCATTGGTGGGAGAAACCCGTGGCAAGGGCTTGGTAGCGGCCCTTGAAATTGTCCAAGATAAGCGGACTAACCAGCGTTTCCCAACTGCGGCCAACGCGGGGATGACCTGTCGGGAATTCTGTTTTAACAATGGCTTGGTGATGAGGGCGGTAGGCGATACCATGATCATATCGCCCCCCTTGGTCATCACCGAGGAGCAGGTTGATGAATTAGTCAGTTTGGCAAGGCGAAGCCTAGACCTCACAGCCCAAACGCTGAAAGGTTGAGGCCGCCCGAGCAGATTGGCATTCGCATACAATGTGCTTAGGAGACAAGGATGATGTCTTTCAAAACAGGCGTAATCGCCGCCAGCGTTGCGTTGGTGATAGCCAGCACTGGCGCCATGGCCCAAGAGAAAGTGCTACATGTCTACAACTGGAGCGATTATATCGCCCCAGAAACCTTGGAGCAGTTCCAGAAGGAAACAGGCACCAAGGTGGTGTATGACGTGTTCGATAGCAACGAAGTGCTGGAAGCCAAATTGCTGGCTGGCAAATCTGGCTACGACATCGTGGTGCCCTCTAACCCCTTCTTGGCAAAACAAATTAAGGCTGGGGTGTTCCAAAAGCTCGATAAGAGTAAGCTCCCCAACTGGCAAAACATGGATGCTGATCTGCTCAAAGCTCTCGAACCAAGCGATCCGGGTAACCAATACTCCATCCCCTATCTGTGGGGCACCATCGGCTATGCCTACAACGCTGAGAAAGTGAAGGAAGTATTAGGTGCCGACGCGCCGGTTAACTCGTGGGATCTGGTGTTCAAGCCCGAGAACATGGCCAAGCTCAAGGAGTGCGGCGTCTCCTTCCTCGACTCACCGACCGAAATGCTACCCGCCGCCTTGCAGTATCTGGGCTTTAAACCTGATAGCCAAAAGCCCGCTGAGCTGAAGAAAGCGGAGGAGCTGTTCCTCTCCATTCGCCCCTATACCGCCTATTTCCACTCCTCCAAATACATCTCGGATTTAGCTAACGGCAACCTGTGCGTCGCGGTGGGTTACTCCGGTGACTTACAGCAGTCCAAAGCGCGAGCGGCAGAGGCAAAGAATGGGGTCGCGCTGACCTACACCATCCCACAAGAGGGGGCAGGCAGCTTCTTTGACATGATCGCCATCCCCGCGGATGCCAAGAACGTGGAAGATGCCCACACCTTCATCAACTACCTGATGAAGCCAGAGGTCATCGCTAACATCACCAACGTGGTGCAATTTCCCAATGGTAATAAAGCGGCGACCCCGCTGGTCGATGAGCCGATCCGCACCGACCCAGGTATCTACCCCAGTAGTGCCACCCTGCAAAAGATCTACACCTTTCCAGACCTGCCCGCCAAGGTGCAGCGGGTAATGACCCGGAGCTGGACCAAGATCAAGTCAGGTAAGTAAATATGAATGCCCCTCCCAGTCCGCAGTTCGGCTGGGAGGGGGGTGACACCATCGCTTAAAGATGGGCCGAGCGAATGGATGCGCTAACGGTCAACCACTGAACAGGAGAACTGAGACTGTGTATGTAAGTAAGCTCATAACCCTGACCTTGGCTGCAGGGTTAGCCAACCTGGCCCAGGCCGCCCCTGTGGTCCATTTTTACAACTGGTCTGACTATATCGGCGAGACGACCCTCAGCGACTTTCAGCAAACCACTGGCATCAAAGCGATCTACGACGTGTTTGATTCCAACGAAACGCTGGAAGGCAAGTTGCTGACGGGACGAACCGGTTATGACGTGGTCGTGCCCTCTAACAACTTCTTGGCCAAGCAGATCCAAGCTGGGGCGTTTCAGAAGCTAGATAAAGCCCTGCTGCCCAATCTCAGCAATCTGGACCCGCTGCTGCTCAAGCAGCTCGATAAGGTCGATCCGGGCCATCAATACGCGGTCCCCTATCTGTGGGGTACTAACGGCATCGGCTATAACGTCGACAAGGTCAAGGCGGTGTTAGGGGTCGATAACATTGACTCTTGGTCAACCCTGTTTGAACCAGAAAACATGGCAAAACTGGCACGCTGTGGCGTGGCCTTTCTCGACTCAGCCGATGAGATGATCCCCGCGGTGCTCAACTATCTCGGTCTTGACCCCAATAGCCACGATCCCGCCGACATTAAGCGGGCAGAGGCACAAATCTTGAAGGTGCGGCCCTATGTGGCCTATTTCCACTCCTCGAAATACATCGGCGATCTGGCCAACGGCAACATCTGTGTGGCCGCGGGTTTCTCGGGTGACATTCTGCAAGCCGCCACCCGAGCCGAGGAGGCAGGCAAAGGGGTCAAGATTGCCTACCGCATTCCCAAGGAAGGGGGCAATCTTTGGTTTGACATGATGGCCATCCCAACCGATGCCACCAATGTCAAAGAGGCGCACGCCCTGATCAACTATGTGTTGCAACCCGAGGTCATTGCCAAGGTCAGCAACTATGTGGGTTATGCCAACCCCAATGCCAAAGCAGGCGCATTTATGGATCAAGCCGTGCGCAACGATGAAGGGGTATACCCGCCCCAGGCGATACTCGAACGTTTATATGTGCAACAGGCCCATCCCCGTTCAGTGCAGCGCCAAATCACCCGGAGTTGGACCAAGATCAAGTCCGGAACCTAACCTTGGTGCCCACCACTGGGGCACCAAATCGCATTTATAGACCGGCTTTGCGGTCGGTATCCTGTTAGGAGTTTGGTCATGGCGATAGCTTCCAGTGCCTACAAAAAAGCCCTTGAGGGCAGTCAGCAGCGCAAAGAAGTGCTGGTCAAGATCGATCGGGTCAGCAAGCAATTTGATGAAACCTTGGCGGTCGATAACGTCTCGCTCAACATCCACAAAGGTGAGATCTTCGCCCTGCTTGGCGGCTCGGGCTCTGGCAAATCGACCCTGCTGCGGATGTTGGCAGGGTTCGAGCGCCCAACCGAAGGCCGGATTTTTCTTGATGGAGTCGACATCACCGACATGCCGCCTTATGAGCGCCCCATCAACATGATGTTCCAGTCCTACGCCCTGTTTCCCCATATGACGGTGGCGCAGAACATCGCCTTTGGTCTTAAGCAAGACAGCCTGCCTAAGGCTGAGATCGATGCCCGAGTGGAGGAGATGCTCAAGCTGGTGCAGATGACCGAATACGCTCGGCGCAAGCCGCATCAACTCTCTGGTGGTCAACGGCAACGGGTGGCACTGGCACGCTCGTTAGCCAAGCGCCCCAAGCTGCTGCTGCTAGATGAACCCATGGGGGCACTCGATAAGAAGCTGCGCTCCAAGATGCAGCTGGAGCTGGTGGAGATCATCGAGCGGGTCGGGGTGACCTGTGTCATGGTGACCCACGATCAGGAAGAGGCGATGACCATGGCAGAGCGGATCGCCATCATGCATTTGGGCTGCATTGAACAGATCGGCAGCCCGATGGATATCTACGAGACCCCGGCCAGTCGGTTGGTGTGTGAGTTTATCGGCAACGTCAATCTGTTCGACGGCCTGCTGGTGGAAGATGAGCAAGATCACGCCACCATCGCCTGTGCCGATCTGGATCAACCCATCTATGTGGGCCACGGCATCAGCTCCCGCGCCGAAAACAAGAAGGTAACTTACGCCCTGCGGCCAGAAAAACTGCTGATGAGCCTGCAAAAACCGACCGACATCGAGCACCCCGACTTTAACTGGACCACGGGGGCAGTCTACGACATCGCCTATCTGGGCGGTCACTCGGTTTATCACATTGAACTGCCATCAGGCAAAATCGTTCAGGCTTTCATCGCCAATGCCGAACGCCACGGCAAACGGCCAACCTGGGATGACCAGGTATTCCTCTATTGGGAAGATGACAGCGGCGTGGTGTTGCAATCATGACCATATTGAGACGACTGAAGCAGGTGGGGGGGCGCCGACTGGTGATCGGCATCCCCTTCTTCTGGCTGTTCCTCTTCTTCTTGCTGCCCTTCATCATCGTGCTGAAGATAAGCTTCGCCGAAGCGGATGTGGCCATTCCCCCTTACACCGACGTGGTGAGCTGGGCCGATAACCAACTCACCATCTTGCTCAACATGGGCAACTACCTGCTGCTGCAGGAAGATGAGCTCTACATTGCGGCCTATCTGGGCTCGCTGAAAATAGCCTTTGTCAGCACCCTGTTGTGCTTGCTGATTGGCTATCCGATGGCTTACTCCATTGCGCGGGCGAAAAAAGAGACTCAAACCGTCCTACTGCTGTTAATCATGATGCCCACGTGGACTGCCATCTTGATCCGGGTTTATGCCTGGATGGGGATTCTTAGCAACAACGGCTTGCTCAACAGTGTGTTGTTGGGGATCGGCGTGATTGACGAACCGCTGCAGATCCTCAACACCAATCTGGCGGTCTATATCGGTATCGTTTACTCCTATCTGCCCTTTATGGTGCTGCCGCTCTACGCCAATTTGGTCAAACATGACCAAAGCCTGCTGGAAGCAGCCTCCGATCTGGGTGCCCGTAACCTGACTCGGTTCTGGCAAATCACGGTGCCGCTCTCCAAAAACGGCATCATCGCCGGCTGCATGTTGGTGTTTATTCCGGTGGTGGGTGAGTTTGTCATCCCCGAGATGTTGGGCGGCCCAGAAACCCTGATGATCGGCAAAGTGCTGTGGCAGGAGTTCTTTAATAACCGCGACTGGCCGGTGGCCTCAGCACTGGCAGTGGTGATGTTGGCCGTGCTGATCATCCCAATCATCCTGTTTAACCGCAATCAGGCCAAAGAGCTGGAGGGCAAGATATGAAGCGCATTGAGTTTGCCAAGCTGATGCTCTGGCTGGGGCTGCTGTTTATCTACTTGCCGATGGTCATCATGGTGATCTACTCCTTCAACGCCTCTAAGCTGGTGACGGTGTGGGGCGGCTGGTCACTGAAGTGGTACTTCGGCCTGCTCGATAACAAGCAGCTGATTGGCTCGGTGTTCCGCTCGCTGGAGATCGCCCTCTATACCGCGATTGCCGCAGTGGCGTTGGGCACGGTGGCGGCCTTCGTGCTGACCCGCATCCCTCACTTTCGTGGTCGCACCCTGTTCGGTGGCATGGTCACGGCGCCGCTGGTGATGCCCGAGGTGATCACCGGCCTCTCCTTGCTGCTGCTGTTCGTGGCGATGGCCCAGCTGGTGGGCTGGCCCGCCGAGCGGGGCATGTTGACCATCTGGATCGCCCACACCACCTTTTGCAGCGCCTATGTGGCGATCGTGGTGTCGGCGCGGCTGCGGGAGCTGGATCTTTCCATCGAGGAGGCGGCGATGGATCTCGGCGCCAAGCCGTGGAAGGTGTTCTTCCTGATCACCATCCCGATGATCGCCCCCTCGCTGGCGGCAGGTGGCATGATGTCGTTCGCCCTGTCGCTCGATGATCTGGTGCTGGCGAGCTTCGTCTCCGGCCCGGGCTCCACCACCCTACCGATGGAGGTGTTCTCGGCGGTACGGCTCGGCGTGAAGCCGGAGATCAACGCGGTCGCCAGCCTGATCCTGCTGTCAGTGTCCCTGTTCACCTTTAGTAGCTGGTATCTGATGGCCAGAGCGGAAAAACGCCGTCGCGCCGAAATTGCCATGACTAATCAGCTCCAAGCGCTGGCCTAACCTCGCAATAACAAGGGGACCGTCGGTGTCCCCTTCCCCCTCTCTTAACCCATCTCGATATTGGCCGCCTTTTGAGTCCCAGTTTGCGCCCCCTTATGCTGAGCCTCGTCAGGTCTGGGATCCTCGCGGTGATGTAGGCGCGCTATCTGGCGAACAAAACCTGCATATTAGCTGGGCTGGGTACATGCTGAATAGTTAACCGAACGGTCGGTTTTCCTGGTTTTGAGCGCAAAAAAGGCTTGTGTCATATCAGGGCTTTCGGTAGATTCTCGCCCCGCAGACATCGGTGTGTAGCGCAGCTTGGTAGCGCACTTCGTTCGGGACGAAGGGGTCGGAGGTTCGAATCCTCTCACACCGACCAAATTTGAAAAGGCCGCTCAATAGAGCGGCCTTTTTGCATCACGGCAGCAACGCTAGGTTATCCCCCTCTTATCCCCTCGCAGCCAGTAGATCACACTCGCGTTAATCCCAGTCAGGTTGCGGGTAAAGTGCGCCGTGCGCGCCAGTCACTCGCCACTACCCCACTAAATAGGTGCCAGTGCCAAACGCAATGTGGGTGCCTTGCTCGTTGTGCAGCTCCATTCTGGCAACCGCCACCTTGCTGCCCGCTCGGATAATGTGGGCGGTGGCGATAAACTCGTTGCCGCGCCCTGGGCGCAGATAGTCAACCCGCAAGTCGATGGTACCAAGGCGAGAAAAACGCTCCTTGAGGTAGCTGTGGGAGAAATCCTCCAGCTCGTCGATGCAGGAGGCGGCGACGATCATACCGCCCGCCACATCCAGTAGCGTGGCGGTGACGCCGCCGTGCAGGATGTGGTGGAAAGGGTTGCCGATCAGCTTCTCGTCCATCTTGATCCGCAGCTCCACCTTGTCGAAGTCGTAGTGGGTCACCTGCATCCCGATCAGCTTGTTAAACGGCATCTTTTCGGCAAACAGGTTGGCAATGCCACTGAGCGCCATCTTCTTGAGCATCTGCTTCATTCTCTGATCCCAATCCTTGTCAGCACAGCGGAGTAAAAGCTCAAGCCAGTCTGCAACAGTTCGTTAACAGCCGCAATGGCAGGTTTATTGTGAGCGGCAGCTGCTTTAGAATGGCGACCCCAAAGGAGAGCCCATGACCGCGATTGCCGACACCCTGCCCGATCCTCAGCCAGAAACCGCCCTCGCGCTGTTACAGGCGGTGTTCGGCTATCAGCAGTTCCGGCCGGGCCAGCAGGAGATCATCGAGCAGATCGTCGCGGGGCGCGATGCGCTGGTGCTCAAACCGACCGGCGGCGGTAAGTCACTCTGTTACCAGATCCCTGCCCTGCTACGGCCCGGGCTCGGGGTGGTGGTATCACCGCTAATTTCACTGATGAAGGATCAGGTCGATAGCCTGCGCGCCAACGGCGTGGCGGCGGCCTATATCAACTCGGCCCTGAGCCGGGAAGAGATGATCCAGCACATCGCCGCCATGCGCCGTGGCGACATCAAAATCGTCTATGTCTCCCCCGAACGACTGTTGCAACACGAATTTATGGATCGGCTGGCCGAGCTGCCACTGAGCCTATTCGCCATCGACGAGGCCCACTGCGTCTCCCAGTGGGGCCACGATTTTCGGCCAGAATACGCCGCGCTCGGGCGGCTTAAGCAATGGTTCCCGCAGGTGCCGGTGGTGGCGCTCACTGCCACCGCTGATGAAGCGACCCGCAGCGACATGCTGCACCGGTTGGAGCTGAGCGATCCCTTTATCCACACCGCCAGCTTCGACCGCCCCAATATCCGCTATAGCTTGGTGGAGAAATTCAAGGCCGCCGAGCAGCTGCTGCGCTACGTGCAGAGCCAGAAGGGCAACTGCGGCATCGTCTACTGCTCCAGCCGCAATCGGGTGGAAGAGGTGGCCGAGCGGCTCTCCCGCCACGGCTGCAAAGCGGCGCCCTATCACGCTGGGCTGCCCCTTGAACAGCGCCAGCAGACCCAAGATGCCTTCCTCAAGGATGACATCGAGATCGTGGTGGCCACAGTGGCGTTTGGCATGGGCATCGACAAGCCCAATGTGCGTTTCGTGGTGCACTACGACATCCCAAAGAACATCGAATCCTACTATCAGGAGACCGGCCGCGCCGGCCGTGATGGCACCCCCGCCGAGGCGCTGCTGCTGTACGATCCTGCCGATATTGGTCGGGTGCGGCGCCTGCTCGACAATATCGAGAACCCCCACCAGTTACAGGTAGAGCAGTACAAACTCAACGTGATGGCCGCTTTTGCCGAAGCGCAAACCTGCCGCCGTCAGGTGCTGCTCAACTACTTTGGCGAGTACAACGACAAGCCGTGCGGCAACTGCGATATCTGTCTCGATCCGCCCAAGAGCTATGACGGCACCGAAGATGGCCAAAAAGCGCTCTCCTGCGTCTGGCGGGTGGGCCAGAATTTCGGAGTGGGTTATGTGGTGGAGGTGCTGCGCGGCTCGCTCAACCAGCGGATCAAGGATCACGGCCACGACAAACTCTCGACCTACGGCATCGGCAAGGATCAGAGCCACGAATATTGGATGAGCGTGATCCGTCAGCTGATCCACAAGGGGCTGCTGACCCAGAACATCACCCGCAATCTGGTGTTGCAATTGACCGAGGCCGCCCGCCCCGTGCTGCGCGGCGAGCTGAAACTGACACTGGCGGTGCCCCGCTTGCAGCCCATTTCCAGTCGCAAAGAGAAGCGCAACGATCTGCTCGATAACGCCAACTACGATAAGCGCTTGTTCAAGGAGTTGCGCGGCCTGCGCAAACAGATCGCCGAAGATGAAGAGGTGCCGCCCTACGTGGTGTTCAACGATGCCACCCTAGTAGAAATGGCCCAACTCATGCCAATGACCGAGAACGAGATGCTGGCGATCAACGGCGTCGGCCACCGCAAGCTAGAGCGCTTCGGCGAGGCCTTTATGGACCTGATCATCGACTACTGCCGCAGGTAGCGAGCAACTCAGGTGGAAATGGGCTCAACTCATGCCAATGACCGAGGACGAGATGCTGGCGATCAACGGCGTCGGTCACCGCAAGCTGGAACGCTGCGCCGAGCGTCATCGACGGTTAGCTGGAAGCCGCCAATAGCGGTATAAAGGGTAACCCTGAGGATACCCACGGATGCACCGCCCCCATGAAGCTTATCAACACCTTTGCCACTGAACTGCCTTGGGCTTGTGAGCCCGTGGTCCCGCAGCCACTGCAGGATGCGCAGTTATTACACCTCAATCGCGATCTGCTCGCCGAACTGGGGCTTGCCGAGGTCAGCGATGCACACTGGCTCGCTTGCTGTGGGGAGGGGCGACCGCTCCCTGGGATGCAGCCGGTGGCACAGGTCTATGCCGGCCATCAGTTTGGCGGCTACAGCCCACGGCTCGGCGATGGGCGGGCGCTGCTGTTGGCTGAACAGCAGGCGCCAGATGGCCAGCGCTGGGATCTTCATCTCAAGGGGGCAGGCAAAACCCCGTTCTCCCGTTTTGGCGATGGCCGCGCCGTGCTGCGCTCCAGCATTCGCGAGTATCTCGCCAGTGAGGCCCTGCATGCCCTCGGCATCCCCACCACCCGCGCGTTAGTGCTGGTGGCCAGCCAAGAGCCGGTTTATCGCGAACAAGTCGAGACAGGGGCGACCGTGCTGCGCACCGCCCCTAGCCATCTGCGCTTTGGCCATATCGAGTATTTCGCTTGGAGCGGACAGGGGGAGAAGATCCCGCTGCTGCTCGATTATCTGCTGCGCCACCACTTCCCCGAGCTGAATAATGGCGCCGAGCTGTTTACCGAAGTGGTGCGCCGCACCGCGCGACTGATTGCCAAGTGGCAGGCGGCGGGCTTTTGTCACGGGGTGATGAACACCGACAACATGTCGCTACTCGGCCTGACCCTAGATTACGGCCCCTACGGCTTTATCGATGCCTACGTGCCTGATTTTGTCTGCAATCACTCAGATCCGGCGGGCCGTTACGCGCTGGATCAGCAGCCGGCGGTCGGCTATTGGAATCTGCAAAAGCTGGCGCAGGCACTGGCAGGCCATGTGGACGATGCCGCACTGGCCGCGGCGTTGGCCCAGTACGAGCAGCAGCTGATGCTGCACTACTCCGAACTAATGCGGGCCAAACTGGGGTTGGCGGTGTGGCAGGAGGATGACCCAGCGCTGTTCCGTGAGCTGTTCCGGCTGCTGGCGGCAAATAAGGTGGATTACCACCTGTTCCTGCGCCGTCTCGGTGAGGTGACGCAAGAGGGGGCATGGCCTGCGTCTCTGCTGGCCCTGTTGCCTGATCCGGCCATTTGGCAGGCGTGGCTGGAACGCTATCGGCTGCGACTGGCCAGTGAAGGGAGCGAGGATGGGGCGCGCAAAGCGCAGATGGATGCCATCAATCCCAAATATGTGCTGCGCAATACTCTGGCCCAGCAGGTGATCGAAGCCGCCGAGCAGGGCAACATGGCGCCGTTCGAGCGGCTGTTCACCGCCCTGCGCCGTCCCTATGATGAGCAACCCGACTATGAGGATCTCGCCACCCCTAACCCTGCGTGGTATTGCGGCGGCGAGCTTTCTTGCAGTAGTTAAGGGGCTGTCGCTAAGAGGTACTAGATGAACTGGCGAATAATTGAGACCGACCCCACCACGGGGGTGATATTGCTGACCTGCCCCGCACTGGCGTGGGATAACTTCCCCGCCCTCGCCCCCCAGCTGTTAGCCGCGTGGGAGCTGGAGCTGCTTGAGCAAGAGTCCGGCGCTGACCGACACAGCTGGCGAGTGGCGTTTGAAGGCAGCCAGCTGCGGCTGGAATATGATCACTACAGCGGCTGCTGGCTCGACGCGGTACTCCCCGAGGATCGTGAGGTGCTGTACTGGCTCGCCCGCCAGCATAAAGATTGAACTCTCGGCGGCGGTGGGTATAATGCCGCCCCTCAATTATCGCCATGGTGGCGATATGGGTTCCCTAACCCCATTAACCAAAAAGGTCACAATATGAATCTGACCCCTGCTCAGCACCAGACGGCGCTGATGCGCCTCTCGTTGTTCCACATCCTGATCATTGCCAGCAGTAACTATCTGGTGCAGCTGCCGATCACCGTGTTTGGCTTCCATACCACCTGGGGGGCATTTAGCTTCCCGTTTATCTTTCTGGCCACCGACCTGACGGTGCGGATCTTCGGGGCAGGCCTAGCCCGCAAGATCATCCAGACCGTGATGCTGCCCGCCTTGGCTGTCTCCTACGTGCTCTCGGTGCTCTTTTTTGAAGGGAGCTTTCAGGGCCTTGGCCAGCTGGCCGATTTTAACCTGTTCGTGGCACGCATCGCCTTGGCCAGCTTTATGGCTTATCTGGTGGGACAGTTTATGGATGTGGTGGTCTTTAACCGCCTGCGCTTGCTCAAACACTGGTGGATTGCTCCTGCGGCATCCACCCTGTTTGGCAATCTGGTCGATACCATTACTTTCTTCAGCATCGCGTTTTGGCGCAGCACTGACCCCTTCATGGCCGAACATTGGGTCGAGATTGCCACCGTGGACTACGTGTTCAAACTGTTGATTAGCTTAGGGTTGTTTGTCCCGCTCTACGGCGTGTTGCTGCGCTACCTGAGCCGTAAACTCTTGGGCAACGCAGAACAAGCAAGGCTGCATACCGCCACGCGCTCAGCCTAATAAGCCCATCGCCCGGCCAGTACCACAACGCCCGCCACCAGCACAGCTGGCGGCGGGCGTTGCTTATTGGGCGCGTAGCAGAGGGGGCGACCCAGCGGCCGCCGCCCATTACTTATTGAGCATTTCCAGATTTTCCTGTTTATCCAGCACCACTACCTCACATTCAGCCCAGATATCCTGAAATGCACGGGGGGCGGCGCGGTTAAACAGACACATCAGATTACCCAGCCCAAACGCCGCAGTGGCCAACCGGATCAACGCCTGAGTCACCCGGATCGGGCTGCCATCTTTATTCTGGATACGCAAACGCCACGCACGCATCCCCAGCGTCTGCCCCGCTCTGGTCCAGAACCAGCCATAAAACCCAAATCCCACCACGGCAAGCCAGGCGGTATAAATCAAGCTGAAGCGGTGGCGAGTCAACAACCATAAGGCGTCCTCTCCCTCCGGCACACTCGCAAGCTCAGTGGCCAGTAACAACTCGGCGATGCCCATGCCAATAAAGCCCGCAATGATCAGCAGCGACGCCACCACCAATCCGTCATATAACAGGGCGCCAAGGCGCCGTAGCAGCCCAGCAGAAGGGTGATGAGGTGTCGACACAGCGGAGGGAGTAACAGAGATGGGTTTACGCTTGGCCATTATTTTTCTTCCTATAAAATGATGGCCGCATTCTATGTAACTAGTTCTTTATCAGCAAGTTGTTGAATAAATAAGCAAATGATTGCATTACTTTGAAAAACATCTTGCATGGCATCGCGCCATTCGTATAATCGCCCGCAGTTGCCCGGGTGGCGAAATCGGTAGACGCAGCGGATTCAAAATCCGCCGATGAATAATCGTGTCGGTTCGAGTCCGACCCCGGGCACCATTAGAATTCAATGACTTAAGGCCATCCTAGCGGGTGGCCTTACGTTTTTCTGGTTTAAAATGGCGACAGCGTGGCGGCAGAGCATTAACTGTCCATATCAGTGTCCGCTGAGGTTTAGGATCAAAGCCTAGGTGCGCCCCATCGCGGCGACGCCAACCCAGCCAGCCCCAACACCTTGCCCTACCCTAGCCCCCTTGCCCCTCTCCCTTGCTGGCGCGGCAGCCTGTTGGTTTTGCGCATCCCACAATTTTGCTCAACCGACTGTGTTACTTATCCCACAGGGCGCACTCACGGCGACACCGTCTCAGCGTCACTGCCGCGTGGGGCGCCTCGGCGGCCATATGGGCTATTGCCAGCATTAGTTGCCAGCATATGTTTAAAATTGGTGCCGCCGATGCCCCACTCGGCACAGAGTCATCGTGTTTTTGAGTCTCAGATCAAGCCATCCAAAGGGCGGTTGTGAGACAATCTCGCGCAATCTGTCCCGCAAACGGAAACGGTTCATGGTCGAGATCAACAAAGCCACGCTCAGCGAAGCTGACATCATCGCTAAATACCTGCTGCCCGCCATCAAAGCGGCGGGGTGGGACGATCTGACCCAGATCCGCCACGAGGTGAAACTGCGGGATGGCAAAGTGGTGGTGCGCGGCCAGCTGGCCGCCCGCAAGAAGGTCAAATCGGCCGATATCGTGCTCTATCACAAGCTGGGCTTGCCACTGGCGGTGATCGAGGCCAAAGCCAACCGGCATGAGATTGGTAAGGGGATGCAGCAGGGGCTCGATTATGCCCGCCTGCTGGATGTGCCGTTCGTGTTCGCCAGCAACGGCGATGGCTTTATCTTTCATGACAAGACCAACTCAGCCAAGCTGGAATCCGAGCTGGCGCTGGCGGATTTCCCCAGCCCAAGCCAGCTGTGGGACAGATTTTGTCAGTGGAAGGGCTACAGCCAAGCGCAGTTGCCCGTCATCAGCCAAGACTACTACTCCGATGGCAGTGACAAAACTCCCCGCTACTACCAGCTGCAAGCCATCAACAAGACCGTGGCAGCCATATCAAAAGGTGAGGATCGGGTATTGCTGGTGATGGCCACCGGCACTGGCAAAACCTACACCGCGTTTCAGATCATCTGGCGTTTGTGGAAGGCGGGGGCCAAGCAGCGCATCCTGTTTTTGGCTGATCGCAACATTCTGGTGGATCAGACCAAGATCAATGACTTCCAGCCCTTCGGCTCGGCCATGACCAGGATTACTGGGCGCACTGTCGATCCTGCCTATGAGATCCATCTTGCCCTCTATCAGGCGCTCACTGGGCCAGAAGAATCACAGAAAGCCTTCAAGCAGGTCTCCCCTGATTTTTTTGATCTGATCGTGGTGGATGAGTGCCATCGGGGCAGCGCCGCCGACGACAGCGCGTGGCGCGAGATCCTCGAATACTTCTCATCGGCCACCCAGATTGGCCTCACCGCCACCCCCAAAGAGACCGAGACCGTCTCCAGCACTGATTACTTCGGTGACCCTGTTTATAGCTACTCCCTGAAAGAGGGGATCGAAGATGGTTTTCTTGCCCCCTACAAGGTGGTGCGGGTCGATATCGATGTGGATTTGCAGGGCTGGCGTCCTACCAAAGGGCAGCTGGACAAACAGGGCAACCAGATTGAAGACCGCATCTATAACCAGCAGGATTTCGACCGCGCTTTGGTGATCGACGAGCGCACCCAGCTGGTGGCCGAAACCATCACCAACTACCTCAAGAAAACTGACCCGATGGCCAAGACCATCGTGTTTTGCAACGACATCGATCATGCCGACCGGATGCGGCGGGCCTTGGTCAACCTCAACCCGGAACAGATGGCCAAGGACGATCGCTACGTGATGAAAATCACCGGCGATGATGAGTTGGGTAAGGCCCAGCTTGAGAACTTCATCAACCCGAAAAAGCCCTATCCGGTCATCGCAACTACCTCCGAGCTGATGACCACCGGCGTCGATGCCAAGACCTGCAAGCTGGTGGTGCTGGATCAACACATCCAGTCCATGACCAAGTTCAAACAGATCATCGGCCGTGGCACCCGTATCGACGACAAGTACGGCAAGCTCTGGTTTACCATTCTTGACTTCAAGAAGGCCACCGAGCTGTTTGCTGATCCCCGTTTCGATGGCGAGCCGGAGCGGGTCATGGTGGTCAGCCCAGCCGACATCAACAACCCCGATGATGATCTGGGCGATCTCATTGACGGCGCCGATCCACTGCCAGCCGATCAACCCGGCGATCATAACGATCCGTTTGCCCTTGGGATCGATGAGGATCCCAACCACTACACAACCGATAGTGATGGTGGTCAGTGTGGCACTGAGTGCGGCGCAGGGGGTCAGGGTGCAGGCCCGCTGGGCGACCCCGAGCCAGGGGTCAGCAAGTATTATGTCAACGGCGTGGCGGTCAGCGTCATGGCCAAGCGGGTGCAGTATTACGATGCCGATGGCAAGCTGGTGACCGAATCCTTCAAGGACTACACCAAAAAGACCCTGCTCAAGGAGTTTGCCACCCTCGATGCGTTCAGCAAACGCTGGCAAGGGGCGCAGCGCAAGCAAGCCATCATGGATGAGCTGGCACAGGCGGGCGTGCTGTGGGAGGTGTTGGAGCAGGAAGTGGGTAGGGATCTCGACCCGTTCGACCTTATCTGCCATGTGGTATACGATCAGCCGCCGCTGACCCGCCGCGAGCGGGCCAACAACGTCAAAAAGCGCAACTACTTCACCAAATACAACGACACCGCCCAGCGGGTATTGACCCGCCTGCTCGATAAATATGCCGATCAGGGGGTGATCGAGATTGAGACCAAAGATGCGCTAAAAGTGGCCCCCTTTACCGAGCTGGGCCGCCCGCTGGAGTTGGCCAAGAAGGGCTTTGGTGGCGCCAAACAGTTCGAGCAGGCCATCACCGAGCTGGAGCAAGAGATTTACCGGCACGCCTGACACCAAGGCGGCCACCGTACCACCAAGCGGCCATGGCAATCATGGCCGCTTGTGTTTATTGATATTGCCGACGCATTCACCCCGGTATTCGTCACCCTTTAGTAACAAGCAGAGAAGCACATGTCATCCATCAGCTCAGTTATCAAATCCATTCAAGACATCATGCGCAAAGACGCCGGCATCGACGGCGATGCCCAGCGCCTCGGTCAGCTCTCTTGGCTGCTGTTTTTGAAAGTGTTCGACGCCCAAGAAGAGGAGCTGGAGTTTGAGCAGGATAACTACCGTTGCCCCATCCCCGAGCGTTTCCTGTGGCGCAACTGGGCGGCCGATAGCGAAGGGCTGACCGGCGATGCCCTGCTCGATTTCGTCAACAACGATCTGTTCGACTCGTTAAAAAACCTGCCCGCCAGTATCAGCCTCAACCCCCGTGGTTATGTGGTGAAAGAGGCGTTTTCAGATGCCTTTAACTACATGAAAAACGGCACCCTGCTTAAGCAGGTGATCAACAAGCTGAACGAAATCGACTTTACCGACAGCAGCGAGCGCCACCTGTTTGGTGACATTTACGAGCAGATCCTGCGCGATCTGCAAAGTGCCGGTAACGCGGGCGAGTTCTACACTCCCCGCGCCGTCACCCGCTTTATGGTCAACCGCATCGACCCCAAACTCGGCGAGCGGATCATGGACCCGGCCTGTGGCACCGGCGGCTTTCTCGCCTGCGCCTTCGATCATGTCAAAGCGCACTATGTCGAGACCTCAGCCGACCATCAGACCTTGCAGCAGCAGATCCTCGGGGTCGAGAAGAAGCAGCTGCCCCATCTGCTGTGCACCACCAATATGCTGCTGCACGGCATCGAGGTGCCGGTGCAAATTCGCCACGGCAACACCCTCGACAAACCGCTGTCGAGCTGGGATAGCAATATCGATGTGATCCTCAGCAACCCGCCCTTTGGCGGTACTGAAGAGGATGGCATCGAGCAGAACTTCCCGGCCGATCTGCGCACCCGCGAAACCGCCGACCTGTTCTTGCAGCTGATTATCGAGGTGCTCGCCCCAGCAACAGATGGCAAGGGCGGGCGCGCCGCCGTGGTGCTGCCCGATGGCACCCTGTTTGGCGAAGGGGTCAAAACCAAGATCAAACAACTGCTGACCAGTGAGTGCAACCTGCACACCATAGTGCGGCTACCCAACGGGGTGTTTGCCCCCTATACCGGCATCAAGACCAATATCCTGTTCTTCACCAAGGGCGCACCCACCAAAGAGGTGTGGTTCTACGAGCACCCCTATCCGGCTGGGGTAAAGAGCTACAGCAAAACCAAGCCGATGAAGTTCGAGGAGTTTGACGCCGAGATCGCTTGGTGGGGCGATGAGGCAGACGGCTTTGCCGCCCGGGTTGAGAACGAACAGGCGTGGAAGGTCAGCATCGACGAGATTGTGGCCCGTAACTTCAACCTCGATATTAAAAACCCCCATGTCGGCGAGCAGATAAGCCACGATCCCGACGAGTTGCTGGCGCGCTATGCCACAGAACAGGCCGAGATCCAGACCCTGCGTGACCAGCTACAAGCCATTCTGGGTGATGCCTTGGGCAAAGGCGGGGCAGATCAACGCCATGAATGAGACCACTCAAGAGATCGCCATCTTCGAGGGGGAGAACGGCGACATTGCCGTCACCCTGCAACAAGAGACCGTCTGGCTCAATCAGGCCCAACTGGCAGGCCTGTTTGCCAAAAACAAACGCACCATCTCCGAGCATATTCGCAACCTGTTTAAAGAGGGCGAGCTTGAAGAGAGCGCAGTTGTCCGGAATTTCCGGACAACTGCCAGCGATGGTAAAAGCTACGATACCCAACACTACAACCTCGATGTCATCATCTCAGTGGGCTATCGGGTCAAGTCACCGCAAGGGGTGCGCTTTCGCCAGTGGGCCACCAGACAACAAAGGCCAGCAACCAACAACATGACTCAGACCACCGCCCTGCGGGTAATACATCCAGCGCAAGGCAAAGGTGAACAACGCGGAGCCGCATAATGAGCAATCCCGTCGATCGGTTACCCCATCATCAGCTCATTGCTGAGTTAAAGCAGCTGATCACCACAGCCAAGCAGCAAGTACAGGTGCACGTTAACGCACAGATGACCCTGCTCTATTGGCAGCTCGGCCACACCCTGCAACACCACATGCTCAACAACCAACGGGCAGACTACGCCAAGCAGTGGGTAAAACAGATCGCCAAGCAACTGACCGAGGAATATGGCAAAGGCTTTAATGAAAAAAGTCTGCGTAAAATGATGCAGTTCTATCAAGCCTTTCCCGAACAAGAGATTGTCGCGACGCTGTCGCGACAATTAAGTTGGTCGCACTTTATCGAGGTGCTGCCGATCACCGTGCCGCTTGGCAAGAACGGGGCAGATCAACGCCATGAATGAGACCACTCAAGAGATCGCCATCTTCGAGGGGGAGAACGGCGACATTGCCGTCACCCTGCAACAAGAGACCGTCTGGCTCAATCAGGCCCAACTGGCAGACCTGTTTGCCCGCGATCAATCGGTGGTCTCCCGCCATACCCGCAATGTATTTAGGGATGGCGAGCTGCCTGTCGCAGGCAATATGCAAAAAGTGCATATTGCTGGCAGTGACAAGCCGGTGACCCTCTACTCCCTCGATGTCATCATCTCAGTGGGCTATCGGGTCAAGTCACCGCAAGGGGTGCGCTTTCGCCAGTGGGCCACAAGGCTGCTAAAAGAGCACCTGATCAACGGCTACACCCTCAATCGTCAGCGCTTTGAGCAAAATGCCCGCGAACTGGAAGCAGCACTGGCACTGGTGCGCAAGGCGGCCCGTGGCGATGGGCTTAGCCTCGCCAGTGGTCGGGGGTTGGTGGAAATTATTAGCCGCTACACCCAAACCTTTCTCTGGCTACAACGCTATGACGAAGGGCTACTGACCGAGCCGACCGGCACCGAGGGCGGCATCTTGCTGGCCCCCGAGCAAGCCATGCAGGCGCTCGGCGAGCTAAAAGCCCAACTGATGGCGCGCGGTGAAGCCACCGAGCTGTTCGCCCGTCCACGCGGCGACGGACTGGCCGCCCTGCTCGGTAACCTTGGTCAGAGCGTATTTGGCCAGAGCGCCTACCCCACCGTGCAGAGCAAGGCCGCACACCTGCTCTATTTTGTGGTGAAAAACCACCCCTTTACCGATGGCAACAAGCGCAGCGCCGCCTTGTTGTTTGTCGATTTTCTCTATCGCAATCAGGCGCTGTGGCTGGCAAGTGGCGAGCCGATCATCAACGACAGCGGGCTAGCGGCCCTGACCCTGTTGGTAGCCGAGTCGGCCCCAGCACAAAAAGAGACCCTGATCCGCCTGATCATCAACATGCTGACCCCGGCAATCGCTGCGACTGACTTTGGAACCACCCCATGAACCCTATCGATACCCTGATCACCGACCATCTGGATCTCTGGACGGCGGCGGTGCGCCCCAAAAGCAGTGCCGGACGCGGCAGCAGTAGCAAGCTGGAGCTGACCGGCATCAAAAAGCTGCGTGAGCTGATTCTGGAATTGGCCGTGCGCGGCAAACTGGTACCACAAGACCCCAGCGATGAACCGGCCTCCGTCCTGCTGGAACGGATTGCCGCCGAAAAAGCGCGGCTGGTGAAAGAGGGCAAAATCAAAAAGCCCAAAGCCATGCCGGAAATTAGTGAAGAAGAGAAGCCGTTTGAATTACCGGAGGGATGGGAGTGGTGTCGACTCTCTGAACTAGGTGTTTTTTTTGGTGGGAAAACACCTAGTAAAATGAAGTCAGATTATTGGGGGGGGGATATTCCTTGGGTGACACCAAAGGATATGAAAGTTGACTACATAATTGAATCAGAAGATTACGTAACAGATCTTGCAGTTGATGATGGACTTACTTTGGTAAAACCAAATTCGCTATTATTTGTTGCGAGAAGTGGAATCTTGAGAAGGAAATTCCCCGTTGCCATTACAACTGTCACATGTACAGTGAATCAAGATTTAAAAGTATTGCAACCATTTGATTGTGGATTGACTCCGTATATTCATTTAATGATGAAAGGATTTGAGCAATACATTTTAAAAAATTTAACTAAAGTCGGAACTACAGTGGAAAGCTTGGTTTTTGATGAGTTTTCAATAAATCCATTTATATTACCTCCGCTTTTTGAGCAACAACGCATCGTTGCCAAAGTCGATGAATTAATGGCCCTCTGCGACCAGTTGGAGCAGTGCAGCGAATCGCAGTTGGCGGCCCATCAGACGCTGGTTGAGACCCTGCTCGGCGCTTTATTGCAGCCTGCGGCTGCCGCTGAGGGCTCACTGACAGACTCCTGCGATGCCGAGGAGTTAAGCCAAAACTGGGCGCGGCTCAGCACTCACTTCGATACTCTCTTTACCACCGAAGCCAGCATCGACGCCTTAAAACAGACCATCCTGCAACTGGCGGTAATGGGCAAGCTGGTACCGCAAGACCTGAGCGATGAACCAGCCGCAGCTTTGCTGGAGCGCATCGCTGCCGAAAAGGCGCGGCTGGTCAAAGAGAAGAAAATTAAAAAAGAGAAACCGCTTCCTGCAATCAGCGAAGAAGAAAAACCGTTTGAATTACCTAATGGATGGGAATGGTGTCGCTTGAATGATTTGGCATTATCATCAGAGGCTGGCTGGAGCCCTCAATGTGAAGCCAACCCAAGAGAAAATAAAAATTGGGGTGTGCTTAAGGTTAGTGCCGTGACATGGGGTACATTTAAACCTGATGAAAACAAAGTATTGCCTAATGCTCTTGAACCTAAACCTGAATATGAAGTCCAGTCAGGTGATTTTCTTATTTCTCGTGCTAACACCGCTGAATTAGTTGCAAGAGCCGTTGTTGTTCCAGACGAAGTTCCGCCTTATTTGATGATGAGTGACAAAATCATTAGATTTAAATTTTCTAAATCTATTTTGGCTGATTACATCAATCTGGTTAATAACTCTGCTTTTTCTCGAACCTACTATGCAAAAGTCGCAGGTGGGACAAGCAGCTCAATGAAAAATGTTTCAAGAGTTCAAATTCAAAATTTGGTTATTGCTTTGCCACCGATGCTTGAGTCACGAGAGATAATCAAAAAAATAAATCAACTAATGACCCTCTGCGATCAACTAAAATCCCGCCTGCAAACCAGCCAGCAGACCCAACTTGCCTTGGCCGAGTCGCTGGTGGCAGGAGCCCTTGCCTGATGCCCTTCGCTCGCCCTTGGCTTAGCTATCAACAGCAACTGGATCAGCTGATTGGGCGCGGTATCACGGTCACCGACCGGGATGCCGCACTGAGCTATCTGGAGCGGATCGGCTATTACCGTTTAAGCGGCTACTGGTACCCGTTTCGCCGCTTTGAGCCCGCGGCTGAGGGGGAAAGCAAACGGGAGACCCGGGCGACCGACCAGTTTTGCCCCGACACCCATCTGTTGGATGCGGTGGAGCTCTATCTGTTCGACAAGAAGCTGCGCCTGTTGGTAGTGGATGCGCTGGAGCGGATCGAGGTGGCCTTGCGGGTCGATCTTGCCTATCTCCTTGGCAAGCGAAATACCTTTGCTCACCTCGATCGCAGCTACTTCCACCCCAGCTTTATCCGGCAGCCCGCATTCAGGGGAAGTCACCAGACCCGCTTTGAGGCGTGGATGGAGAAATACCGGGGGCTGGTAAAGCGCTCCAAAGAGGATTTTGTGCGCCACTACCATCAGCGCCATGGTGAGGAGCTGCCGATCTGGGTGGCGGTGGAGGTGTTTGATTTTGGCGCCATCTCGCAGCTGATCGGCATGATGAAGGTGTCGGATCAGCAGCATATCGCCAGCAAATACGGTCTGGACTGGCAGGTGTTTGCCAGCTGGATCTACGGCCTCAGTTACCTGCGCAATATCTGCGCCCATCATAGCCGCCTCTGGAACCGCAACGTAACGACGCAGGTGAAGTTGCCCAAGCCAAGAGAGGTGCAATGGTGCGATTTTCTGGCAAAAGATGATGAGCGGCTGGCCAAGCCATTCGTGTTGCTGGCCATCACACGGCATCTACTCAAGGTGATTTGCCCGAATACCCTGTGGCATCTGCGCCTGCGGGATCATCTGCTGACGTTCCCCACACAAAAGTCGGTGCGCAAGCTGGGGTTGGCAAACATGGGGTACATAGAGAACTGGCAGGAGTGGTGGTAAATCCACCAAATAAGAACCCCAGCGTAAGTTGCGAAGCAACCAAGAGGCCGGGGTCGTGTTGCGGATAAGACTATGTCCAGTCGACAGGATAGTCAAACTGTTTGTCTCACATTGAGCCAGAGAACCTGATGGTCTGGGACAGATAAAACGGGGTTCTCTGCACGTCATTGCTGATGTTTTTTTGTTTTATGACAAGGAGTTGCGATGCTAGATGCCATTTTTGGGGTGGTAAAGCTGGCCGCAGGGCAAGGGGCTATTACCGCTCGCCAAGTGACAGCAGCCCCTAATGCCGCGCCCTACTCAATCACACCACGGGGCCATGGCTAACGGCCCGCGCCCTTGATCCCATCACCTTACGCCGCCATACCGATGTGCGGCGCTACCCGTGTACGGTCCGGCTAGCTGCGCTTTCATCGCAGGGCGCTTCCATTCCATTTGCGGTGCGCTTTCATTTACGGTGCGCGGCGCAGGTCTGCCGGGGCTCGCTATCCCCACAGAGCAAACAGCAGGGTGCCGAGGGCGCCAGCGGTGCCAATCAGGATCACGATGCGGGGGTGGCCGTGCAGCTTGGTCCACATAAACAGGCTGGTGAGGGCCAGCAGCAGCAGGGCGATGGCAGCCAGATCGCCAAACAGTTGCCAGCCAAGGCCGGTGCCCATGCCGCGATGCAGGCGATTGAGGCTGGCGGCGAAGTTGGCTTGCTGCAATTCGGTGCGCACTTGCAAGGTGCCCGCCACATAGCTCGCCGCGACCGTCTGGCTCAGGCTGGCCCCTCGGATCTCCCAGCGGGCTGGTAGGGTCAACTCCCCGGTCGGGGTTGGCAGTGTTTGAGCAGGGGTGAGCATGGTCCGGCTCTGCTCGAAGTTATCAGGGTAGCGTTGTTGCAGCAGCGCTTTGAGGGCATCTGGGCTGGCAAGGGGCTGCGTTAGGGTGATCAGTTCGCTGGATTTATCGGTGTGCGGGCCGGGGATCGGCAGCACGGCGCGATGCTGCAACCAGAGCCCGGTGATGCCGTAAATCAGCATCAGGACGAGGGTGGCAAACCCAGCCCAAGCGTGAATGCGGCGTACCCATTTATTGTTATGAAGGGGGATTCGGCGGTGTTTGAGCATCTGCGGTGTTACCTAATAATGGTGGCGCCTAACCCAGACGCCTAAAAAAGTGGCCAGCAAACGCTGGCCGGGGATGATTACCATATGGTGATCAGAAGCGGTAGCTGCCACTTAAGATCAGCTGACGAGGGGTGCCCGGCATGATCTGGTTGGCGCTGGTAGCACTCACGACGTATTCATGGTCAGTCAGGTTTTCGGCACTCAGCTCGGCTTCCCATTGTTGCCAGCGGTAACCGGCCCGCGCATCGAGGCGGGCATAGCCGGGCAACACGGTGGCATTGGCATTATCGGCGAAGCGATCGCCTACCGCTGTCACGCCGGTTTCACCGAACCAACCCTGCTCACCACTTTTGTAACCAACATAGAGTTGGCCATTGTGACGGGAGACGTTAGCCGGGCGTTTGCCCTGCAAGTTGGCCTCGGCCCTGACTTGTTCGGCATCTTGAATAGCAATGCCGCCACGCAGGTAGATCTGGTCGGTTAGTTCGGCACGAGCGCTTAACTCGATCCCCTCGGTACGTTGCAACCCAGTGAGCAGGATTTTGGTCGGATCGAGTGGGTCTCTGGTGCGTTTGTTGTACATTTCCAGTCGATAAATCGAGAGGGTGGTCGCGACATGACCGGCCAACCAGTCGCTTTTCACACCCGCTTCATAGAGCCGGGTGTTCTGAGGGTCGAGATTGTTGTTTTGATCGCCTGGGGTCAGACCGATCAGCTCGCCCCCCACTGGGGTGAAGGTCTTGCTGTAGGAGGTGTAGAACGCATGATCCTCAAGCGGGCTCCATACCAACCCCAAACGCGGACTAAGGCTGATGACTGAGCGGGTCTCTTCCTTATTCAGGTCATGGCGGCGGCTGGTCACGGTGAAATCATCGCGGCGCAGACCGGCCACCAGCTGCCAATCGCCAAGGGTCAGTTGATCTTGCAGATAGAGGCCATTACCGCGCACCCGATGCTGGGCATCGCTGGATAACCTCATGGCGCCGTTATAGCTCGGCAGCGCGCCCGGCTCATAAAGATTGCCCGCAGGGATCGGGGTGGCATTTTGGTAGAGCTTGGGGGTGCGCTGTTGAGAGCTCAGCTCGACACCAACCAGCAGCCGATGCTCAACGGGGCCGGTTTGCAGCAAACCTTCCGCTTCGATGTTGTTGATCAGGCTCTTGGCCTTGAGATCTTGCTGCCAACGGGAGCGGGTGACCTGATCCCCTCTCACCCCAGTGACATAGGTATTGTCAAACTGGCTATCGAGGGTGATGTAACTCAGTTGCTGGCGCAGCTGCCACTGCTCGTTGACATCCCAAGTGAGACTAGATCGGGTCGATTGCGCCACGTCGTCGATGAAGTCGCGGCTAGTATCGCTGTAGACATATTCACGGGGTACGTTGGCGGGGCGACCATTCATCCCCGGAATGCCGCGATCTGGGGTGCGATCGTGCTCGTTACGCTCGTACTGTACCAGCCAGTTGAGGTTGTCGCGGATCGCCCAGTTAGCCGAGGGCGCCAGCAGGGTACGCTTGCTCTGCACGCCGTCACGAAAGCTATTTTTATCTTCCTGTGCCACGTTCAACCGCAGTTGCAGTTGCTCGTTTGCCTCGCCATTGAGATCGGCGGCCAGCCGCTGGCTGTCGAAACTGCCGACCTGGGCGCTGACGCTAGATTGCTGCCCCTTGTGCGGTTTTTTGCTGATCCGGTTGACGATCCCGCCCGTGCTGCCACGGCCGTAGAGCACCGCCGCCGGCCCTTTGAGCACCTCGACTCGCTCGATATTGCCAAGGTCGCGGGTGTACTGCATATCGTCCCGAAAACCGTCCAGATAGAAATCACTGCTGGCGCTGAACCCACGGATGTTGACGCTATCAAAGCGGGTATCGCCGCTGGCGTTCACCCCGGGGATGCCGGTCAGCGCTTCGCTCAGGGTCGGTTGACCAAAGGCGGTCAACTCGCTGACCGAGACGCTGTCGATGGTCTGGGGCACCCGCTTAGCAGGTGTGTTGGTGCGGGTGGCGGTGGCCACTTCCTGATGTTGCGATTTCTTGCCAACGACCGTGATGGTTTCATCGGCAGCATGGGCATTGTTACCTGTGCCAAGCAGTGCCAGCGCGGCGAGCGCGCTGCTAAAACGAGTGTGCTGCATATTCAATGTTGACTCTGCAATAGTAGCCTTAAGGCAAAAAGTTATTGATTTTATTGTAATTATGAGGGCTCACAAAACTGGCATGTGAATGATATTGATTTTCATTTTTATCGCAAGGTGAAAAACAGCGTCGCTTAACCAACACGAGCCAGGAACGGTGACAAGCCATCCCTAGCCGATGGAGAACAGCAGATAAAACGGGCCGTGGGGCCGCGTTAATAGATGAAATTATTAATAATTACTTTTTCGTAAGATTTATCTGAATCTTCGTCAATTGTGACAAATCCCCTTCTTCGTTGATTGAATTTTCTCCTCAGTTTCTATCTAATCCCCCGCCAAAATCGTGATGCGTCACCCTCCCTTGGTCGTTGCCCTTAGTGAACGTGGTGGCGAGCTAACGTTGCGGTGTAACCACTCGCCTCACCTCCGTTTCACCTATGTAGGCTATACACACAGATGATCCCTTTTGTCCTGCGCCAACTCTCCATCGGGCGCCTTGTTATACTCCCGCTGATCTTGGCATCCGTGGGGGCGGTAGCCTTGGCGGCCTCCCCTGCCGAGCAACAGGACATTGAGCAGCGCCAACGGGCATTGCTTGAAGAGGCGGCCCGCCAGCGGGATGAGGTCTCCCGCCAGCAGGTGTTGCCTATCACCCCGACAGGCCCAGCCAGCGAGGCATCAGGCCCCTGCTTTCAGGTGACCAAGATCCAGTTTGATGGCGCCTCACAGCTGACCGAAGATCAACAGCACCGTCTTGCCACCCCGTACTTAAACCGCTGCATGGGGCTCGCCCAGATCAATCAGCTGATCCGAGACACCAGTCAGTGGTATGTGGCACAAGGATGGGTGACCAGCCGCGCCTTCTTGCCAGAGCAGGATCTGGCACAGGGGACCCTGACCATCGCGATACTGGAAGGTCGCATCGAGGCCATCAGGGTCAATGGCCAGCCAGATCGGATCACCCGCACTCTCTTTCCGGGGTTGATTGGCCAAGTGCTCAACTTGCGGGATTTAGAACAAGGGGTAGATCAGCTCTCGCGGCTGCGCTCGCTCTCCTATCAACTTGATATCCAGCCCGGCACCCTGCCCGGCCACTCTATTGTCAACCTCAACGGCAGCCAAGGCGTGCCATGGCAAGGCAACCTGGAGTTTGACAACAGTGGCCAAAACAGCACCGGAGCAGAGCAAGGGCGGCTCTCGCTTAGCGCCGACAATCTGTTATCACTGGCCGAACAGTGGACACTGGCGGCCGCCCGCAGCACCGATGGGCGCCCTAGCCACCAGGCCAGCAACTGGCAGGCGGGGATCAGTCTGCCGTATGGCTACTGGTTGTTTGATGTGGGCTACCAGTACAGCGATTACCGTAACGATCTGCGGTCACGAGGGTTTATCTATGACAGTCGTGGCGATACCCGCACCACCACCGGAAACCTGACCCACACCCTGTATCGGGATGGCCAGACCAAGTTAGCGGGCGTGCTTGGCATCACCCACCGCCAGAGTCGCAACTTCATCATGGATCAACTGCTCGACACCAGCAGCTATCAGCTCTCCTCACTGCGACTGGGTACCAATCTGGCTACCCGTGTCGATCGCCACTTCTTCACTCTTAACCCAGCCCTGACGCTGGGTACTGACTGGTTCGGCGCAGATAGCGACCACGGCCGAGCGGCCCAGTGGCCGCAAGCCCAGTTTACAAAATGGGGACTGTTTGGCAGTTACAGCACCGCAGGCGAGCAGTGGGGCTGGCTGTCGACCCTCAATGGCCAATGGACATCGGATCGACTCTACAGCGTGGAGCGGCTCTCCCTTGGCGGGGATGCCTCGGTACGTGGGTTTAAAGAACAGAGCATCAGCGGCGATGTGGGCGGCTACCTGCGTAGCGAAGTGAGCTGGCAAGGCGCTGTCCCCCATTGGCTCGGTCAATGGCGTAGCTGGCTGGCACTGGACATGGGCCGGGTCGACATGGCGGAACAAGGGGATGGCTGGCACGACTTGGTGGGCACCGCGATCGGCTGGGAGCAACGCTATCGCTACTTTACCGGCAATATCAGCGTGGGGTTCCCGTTAAGCGCCCCAGACTGGCTCGATGCTGACGACTGGGTGCTCTATTACCGAGCAACAGTGCCCTTTTAATCGGGTCCACCGACCCATCAGCAGACGAACCAACACGAGGTGATTGACCTGCCCTACTAATGGCTGGCGTCACTGGCGTATGAGCGCCTCCATCAGGCAACCAAACTAAGCCGTTTGGCTCAGTAACACCGTGCGGATAAGTAACAATGACCATGAAACAACCGGGATCAATAACAGTAACGCCCCCCCAATTCTCACGGGTATGTCGCGCCGTTGTATACCAACTCTGCCTGATGATGGCGCTGCAGCCAGCTCATCCTGCCTTTGCTGAAGGCATTGCCGTGGCCACCGGCAACACCACCCTCAATCAAGCGGGGAATGGAGTACCCATCGTTGACATCGCCACCCCCAACGGGGCAGGGGTCTCGCACAACCGCTATCAGGATTTTAACGTCGGCCAGGCGGGCGCCATTCTCAACAATGCCACCGGTCAGCTGACCCAGACCCAGCTGGGCGGGCTGATTCAAAACAACCCCCATCTCACTGGTCAGGCTGCCAATCTCATCATCAATGAGGTAGTGGGCGCCAATCCGTCGCAGCTACAAGGCTATCTGGAAGTTGCAGGCCAGCAAGCCGGCGTCGTGATCGCCAACCCCAATGGCCTCACCTGCGATGGCTGCGGCTTTATTAACACCCCCAATGTGACGCTCTCCACCGGTAAGCCGGTGTTGGATCCACAGGGGCAACTGCAAGCACTGGATGTTAAACAGGGCACCCTGACCGTGGGCGGCAAGGGGCTTGATGCCAGCCGCCAAGATTCCGTTGACTTGATGGCGCGGGCGCTGCAACTGAATGGCGCCCTCCATGGCCAGACCGTCAATGTGGTGGCAGGTGCAAACCGCATCGATCGCCAAACTGGTGAGGTGACGGCGCAAGCAGGCACCGGGCCCACCCCGACCATTGCCATCGACGGCGCAGCGCTCGGTGGCATGTATGCCAATAAAATTCGACTGGTGTCCAGTGAGCAAGGGGTCGGGATCAATCTGGCCAACGTAGTGGCCAAGCAGGGCGACTTAACCCTGGATGCCAATGGTGCCATCCGGCTGCGAGACAGTGCAGCCCAAGGCGATCTCACCCTCGCGGCGAAAGGGAATGTTGCGCTGGGCGGTAAGCTGGCGGCACAGGGGGCGCTAACGGCTAGTGCTGCGGGCGACATCCACCTCTCGCAAAGCCAGTTAGCGGCCGACAGTGCCAAGCTCGCAGGCAAGCAAGTCACGGTATCAGCCAGTCAAGTGGACGCTCGTACTATCAATGTGGCGGCAACAACAGCCCTTGTGCAGCGTGGTGAGCTAAGCGCAGCCGAGCAGCTAGCGCTATCAGGTAACACCGTGACCCTTGCCGGCCGTCAACAGAGTGGTGGCGGCGTAACCGTTACCGCTAGCGAGGCGGCCAGTTTGCAAGGCACCTTGGCTGCGGCGGGCTCGCTGACCGTCAAGGGCGGTCAGCGCTGGGTGCAAAGTAAAGAGGCCAACCTTGAAGGTCAGGCACGGGTCGAGATCACCGCTGATGAGATCGCCCTGTCTGGCAGGATGCAAGGCCAGCAAATAGCCATAAATGGTAAAAAACTCACTAACGAGGCCAGCGTAACGGCGGGGCAAGCTCTGACCGTTAAAGCCGATCGAGCCACCCAGCAAGGCACCATGCACAGTCAGGGGCAACTGAGCTGGCACGGTGACCAACTCGATAATCAGGGTACCCTCTCGGCTGATGGTCATGGCGAACTCACCCTCACTCAGCTCACCAATGGCCCAACGGCACAATTGCTCAGTAAGGGGCCATTGACCCTGAACAGCAGCACCTTGACCAACCAAGGTAAGGTGGTGAGCGAAGACGCTTTGACGATCACCAATCAGGGCGCGCTGCTCAATAGCGGCACCCTAGGGGGCGCTCGGTTAACCCTTGGCACAGACCGACTAGATAACCGTGGCATGTTGCTTGGCCGCGATGGTATTGCCCTCACTGGGCGTGACATGGCTTCTGCTGGGCAACTGATCAGTGATGGCACCCTCACCATCGGCAGCCAACTGCTGCTACTCAGTGGGATCACCAAAGGCCAGCACGTCACCCTCAACGCCCAGCAACTGGCGCTTGATGGCACCTTGCAGGGGGAACAGGTCACACTGACAGCAGACCAGATAGCCAGTGGTCAGCAGGGGCAATTGCTTGCTCAAACTAACCTCAACGTCAGCGCGCGTGAGGCCGTGCAAGAAGGAACATGGGCCGCGAAAGGGGAGATGGGGTTAGCCATCGGGACCCTGCTTAACCGTGGCACCTTAGCCAGTGATGCGCTGCTGCGCTATCAGGGCAAGCAATTTGTCAATGGTGGTGCGGTCTCGGCAAATGCACTGACCCTGCACGCTAATGCGCTGCGCAACAGCGGCCAGCTTGTCGCGGCGCAAACGGGCCAGATCACCAGCGATACCTTAGACAATCAAGGCCGGTTGCAGGCTGGGGGCACCCTGAGCCTGACCAGCCCCCATTTACTCAACAGTGGCCAGCTGATCAGCGGCTTAGCGCTGGCTATCACCACCGGCACCTTCACCAACAGCGGCACCACGGCAGCGGGCACCACCCTTGCCCTGCACGGCTCGCTGCTCACCAATCACGGTAAATGGGTAGCGGGAGAGGCCTTGCACCTCAAGGCTGACACCGTAACCCAAGGGCAAACCGGCGTCACCGCCAGCAATAGCGCCCTGACCATCGATGCCACCACCCTGACTGGGCAAGGCATGTTTTCGGCCAAAGGTCCGCTCGCCCTGCGAGCGACGACCCTTAACGTCGATGGCCAGCTCTACAGCGACGATGCCCTCACCCTGAGTGCTGAACAGCTCAGCTTGAGCGGCCGTAGCGACAGCAACACACTGCAACTTGCAGCAAGCAATGCCACCCTCAATGGCACCCTTACCACCTTGCAAGATGCCGCCCTACAGCTGAGCGGCACCTTGCAACACCATGGCCGCATCAACGCCAATCAGATTGCGATCAACGCTGTGCGCATGGAGGGTAACGGCGACCTCTATGCAGAGAAAACGCTCAATGTGAACGCCAACCAACTGGCGCAAGGTGGCACTTGGTTGGCCAAAGAGAGTGCGGCCCTGCGCGGCGACACCCTGCAGCTGGGCGGCACCTTGGCCGCGCTGGCGGGGCTTAGCCTGAATGCCAGCACCGCCCTTGCCAGCAGTGATAGTGCCAAGGTGATAGCAGGCAGCCAACTGGCCGTCACCGCCCCTACCCTGCAGATGGCAGGACGCTGGCAGGCAGGCACAGCGGCCACCCTGACCAGCCGCCAGCTAACCCAGCTTGGCGATCTGGTGACTGGCGGCGCACTCACGGTACAGGCACAGGATTGGCAAGTAGGTGGGAACACCCAAGCAGCAGGCGCCATCGCGGCGACCCTCAGCGGCCACGCCGATCTGGCGGGGCGTGTCAGTAGTCACCAAGATATTCGCATCACCGCTAACCGCCTGACTCAGCGCGGGGAGCTGCTGGGACAGGCCAATGTCACGCTTAGCGTGCAAGGCATGTTGCAGCAGTTGGGCAAGCTGATGGGCCAACAGACCCTCAACATCAGCGCGGATCACCTAGACCAGCAAGGCGACATCATCGCAGGCCGCAGCGTGGTCATGGCTCGCACCGTCACTCAGCAAGGTCAGTGGCTGAGCGACGGACAATTTCGCTATCAGGGCCAACAGCTTGATAACCGTGGCCAACTGCAAGCCGCCGATATCCAGCTGCAAGCCAACCACACCAGCAACCGAGGCAGCGTGCTGGCGCACAACCAGCTGACCTTGGCTGGCGAGCGGCTCGACAACCTTGGCCAGTGGCAGGCAGGGGCACAAACCCTGACCCTCAACGCGTTAAGCAACACACAAGGGGCCCAACTGCGCAGCCAGACCGATGGCACCTTAGACGTGGCGCAGCTAGATAACGCGGGTCAATTAGTGGCACAAGGCACCCTGCGTGTCAGTGGCCAGACCCTGCATAACCAGAGCGGCGGCCTGATCAGTGCCGATAACCTCGCGCTCACCAGCACCGACACCCTCAGCAGTGCCGGCATCTTGTTTGGCCTGCGCCAACTGCTGGTCACCAGTGCCACCCTCGATGGTAGCGGCCAACTGCTGGCAGGCCGCCAGTTAGGGATCGATACCGAGCGCGTGACCCAGATTGGCCAATGGCTCTCTGGCGGCGATCTAGCGTTGAAGGTCGGCAGCAGCCTGACCAGTCAAGGGAACATCAGTGCCAACAATCAGCTTGAACTGGACGTACAAGGTGACTGGCAAAACCGGGGCCAGTGGGTGGCAGGCAGTGGCCTGCGCGCCACCACCAGCGGCGCCCTCGACAATCAAGGCCAGCTTATCAGCAATGGCACCCTGCAACTGAGCGCCAGCAGCCTAGATAACAGCGGCAGTGTGCAAGCAGGCAATACGCTACGCCTTGATACCAACGGCGCACTACGCAATAGCGGCATGATCGCCAGTGTGGGGAACCAACAGTGGCTAGGTGACTCTTTTTATAACGAAGGCACTCTGTATAGCGGTGGCCATCTGTCGCTGACCGCCAACAGTAACCTAACTAATCAATACGGCACGCTATTAGCTGAACAAGGCGCCGCACTGAAGGTCAATAACGGCCAGCTTATTAATGCCTCGGGGACCATTGATGCGGGGAATGGTGATTTAACACTATCAGCCCAACAGGTTATTAATAAAAAGGCTGTATGGAGCATTAGAGAAGATGAACCCACCCGTATTGATTTTCAGTTTACGGTAGCACCGGAACTTACGATCCCCGCTTTCATATCCTTGGCAGATATGACTGCCACAGATGCCTGCTGGTTATCATACGCCGACACCTGCGTTTCTTTTGACGAATTTAAAGCACAGCCTGGCCGTGACTATGGTTTTACCTATCAGCAGTTTGATGATATGAGAAACTCTCTTAGCGCTGATGAAGTCATGGTATACCCAGCCGCAATAAATGATGGTGACTATGCAAAGGGCCTATACAAGGCCAGAAAAATTGCGGCAGATCAATTACGGCTGTACTTGACCAAGGGCGGGATGAGTGTACTAGCTGATAGCCCGTCAGCAATGCTGCTATCGACGTCAAACATCACCATTAACGCACAGCAAGTTGAGAATGATGCTAGCCAGATTCTGGCGGGCGGCAATATCAATATCGATGCAGACACGCTGTATAATCGCAGCTACCAAGCTGGCGGGATTTATGAATACGTAGATTATTTCTTTTCTTGGGATCAGCCCAACGATGCTGGTGCCGTGTTTGGGGATGGCTACGCCCCAAGGGATAACAGCGTTTATTCTGAACGGGTCGAGGGCAAAACCTTCAACGCCCTGATCTCCGCAGGTGGTAATTTAACCGGCACCGTGGCCGGTATGATTGACAACGTCACCATCAAAGCCAATGCGGGGCCGGTTTCCAGCACCACTCCTCGCCCTGAGCTTGCCAATGTCGCGGTCGATGGCCCGCGTGGCCCCAGTTGGCAGGCTGGCCCCAATGCTCAGCAGGTCACCTTTACCCCAGTGGGTGAACCCAATGGCGTACCACTGCCGGATTATCCGCTGCCGGGCGGGGGCAATGGTCTGTTTGTGGTCACCGATAAACCCGATAGCCAATACCTGATCGAGGTCAATCCGCTTATCAGCGAGCTGGGTTCGGCGGGCAATGCCGCCCTCGCCAATATCGACCAAGCACTGGCCGCCGCCGCCCAGGCGAGTGGTCAGTGGGATAGCTGGCAAGCCATTAACGCCGCCCAGCCAGGGGCCCTGCCCGATGGAACGCCGCTCACGCTCGCCCCCGCTGTCGAGCAAAACCCGGTTTGGACCGACCCTGGCAAGTTCTTAGGTTCCAACTACTTCTTTGCCCAACTGGGCTACAACCCAGAGCGCGATATCAAGCTGCTCGGCGATGCCGCCTTCGATACTCGGGTTATCCGCGATGCGGTACTGGCGCAAACCGGCCGCCGCTTTATCAATGGCGAGATGGGCTCTGACTTGGCCCAGATGCGCGCTCTGATTGATAACGCGGCGCAAAACCAGCGTGACTTGGGCTTGATGCCGGGGGTCGCCTTGACTGCCGCGCAAGTGGCGCAGCTCGGCCACAGCATGGTGTGGTGGGAGCCAATCTGGTTTAACGGCCAGATTGTGCTCGCTCCCAAGCTCTATCTGACCGAGGCCGACCAGCGTCACCTCACGGGCAGCGTCATCACCGCAGGCAATATCGACCTCAAAGCAGGTGCCATCAACAACAGCGGCACCTTCTTGGCCGATGGCACCCTGTCGCTCAAAAGCGGCACTACCCTGACCAATCAGGGCTCCTTGCAAGCGGGCGGCAACCTTGGTTTGCTGGCAATGGACGACATCCTCAATCAAGGACAGATAGCCGGCCAGAACGTGACCTTGGCCAGCGCCAACGGCAGCATCATCAATCAGACCCAGACCGCTCAGCGCCATGTGGATGTCAACGGCATCCTCTCCGAAGTCTTAAGCGACCAGACCCGCTTTAGCCGCACCGACATCGGTGACACCGCCAGCATTACGTCAGCAGGCACTCTGTTGTTGCAAGCGGGCAAAGATATCAACCTCTCCGCCGCCGAGCTGCTAGCGGGCGGCAATATGACCCTGCTGGCCGCTAACGATATCACCATCGACAGCCTTGAGAGTCGCCACAGCTGGGAAGAGGGACAAAACCGCTTCTCGCGTATCGACCAGCTGATGAGCGAGCTCAATGCCGGGGGCGCGCTCTCCCTCACCGCAGGTAATGACCTCAGCCTGACAGCCTCAATGGCCGAAGCCAAAGGGGATGTCAGCCTTAGCGCAGGCAATAACCTGCTGCTGGCCAGCGAAGCGAACCAGACCAGCGATGATGTGCGCCAAGGCAACAAACACACCATCGACCGCACCACCGCTCAGGTCGGCGCAACCATAGCCGGCGATAACGTCAGCGTCAGCGCAGGCAACCACCTACTGGCCCAGGCCAGCACCATCACGGCGCTAGGCAATGCCAGCTTGCAAGCCGGTGGCGAGTTGCAACTGGTCACCGCTGATAACGAGGAGTTCCACTACGAGAAAAGCAAGAGTAAAGGCACCTTTAGCTCGAAAACCACCGAGATAGAGCAGCGGGATGTGACGGCACAAGGCACCACCATCACCGCCGCTGGCAACGTCAGCCTCGCTAGCCAAGGGGATATGACCCTCAAGGGCAGCGCCATCAAGGCCGGCGATACCCTCGCGCTGGATACCGACGGCCAGCTCAACCTGTTAACCGCGACCGACGAGCACTTCTACCGCAAAGATGAGCAGAAGAAGGGCTTCACCGTCACCGCCCAAGGCAATGGCACCAGCTCGACCACCGAGCGGCAAAACCAGCTGGAGGGCAGCGATATCACCATCAACGCAGGCCAAGGTGTGCTGCTGCAAGTGGGCCAGCGGGAAGGGGAAGACCTGCAAGCCAACCTCACGGCACTGGCCAACGAGCCGGGGATGGCGTGGGTCAATCAGGTCAGCCAACTGCCGGGCGTCAAGCAGGAGGCAGTGCAAGAGGCCTATGAGCAGTGGGACTACAAACAGCAGAGCCTTAACCCCATCGTTGCCTCGGTCATTGCCATTGCTGTGGCGGCGGCCTCGGGCGGTGCGGGTGCTGCCTTACTGAGTACACAGACTGCCGCGACCACGGCGATGGCCAATGCCGCCTTTGCCACGCTGGCAACCCAAGCCGCCCAGTCGATGGTGCTGCACGGTGGCGACCTCTCCGCAGTGCTCAAAGACCTCGGCAGCAGCGCCAACATCAAACAGCTCGCAACGTCGGTCGCCACGGCTGGGGCGCTGAGCGGCTTTGACCAATGGGCAGGGCTCGACAGTGCCGCTAAGCAAGCCAATAACCCGTTTGCCCAACCGGGTGCTGCGGACTTGATGAGTTGGGACACCTTTAACCGAGTGACCGGCCACGCCACCATCAGCGCCGGCATCACTAGCACCATCAACGGTGGCAGTGTTGGTGATGCCTTTAAAGACAGTCTGTTGGCCAATATTCAGGCCCAAGTAGGCAAATCGGTAGCGGGGGTAATTGGCGATAACGGCAATGCGTTGGGTGATGTAGGCAAAACCATCGCCCACGGCGTCACCAGTGGCGCCATTGCCGAAATCACCGGTGACAAGTTTGCCGCAGGGGCCGCTGGCGGTGCCATGTCTGAGCTTGCCAGCAACTGGAGCCTTGGCGCCTTTGGCGACAACGAAGAGTACCAAGTTGCCCTTAACAAGGTACTGGGCGGATTGGCCGCTGCTACCGTTCACACTAGCGATATAGGTTCCTCACCTGCTCTTCCCTCGTGGAAAATCGATTAACGCGGCATAAGCTGTTACGCGACGAGCAAGCCATCACCTCTTTAGGGTCCAAGATAAGAAAAAATATCGACACGTTTGTTACTGTTCGCAGCTTTTAATCGATTTCGCAGATAACTTTTTGACAATACTAAAAGTACCTCTATAATCCTTGCGGTTTTGAATAAGGTCGGGATATAGCAATGCGATTGTTAACTCAAATAACATCCTTACAAGCTGGGAAAGCACAGCCACGCTGCCCCCTTCTTGTTAATGCTTCCCCCTTAGATCGATCCCCATTTTCAAAAAAAAGCCCCTGTTTCAGGGGCTTTTTTTTGTGTCCGAAAAACCTCAACACATCTCAAAGGGAGTGCAGACGATGACCAATCCGCTCTATAAGAAACACGTCATCTCCATCTCTGACCTCACGCGGCCAGAAATGGAGTTGGTTGTCTCAACCGCACAGCGGTTGAAAGCTGAGCCCAACCACAGCCTGTTACAGAACAAGCTGGTTGCCAGTTGTTTTTTCGAGGCTTCGACTCGTACCCGCCTCTCGTTTGAAACGGCAGTGCAACGCCTCGGGGGAAGGGTCATCGGCTTTGCAGATGGGGGTAATACCAGTGCTAAGAAGGGCGAAACCTTAGCTGACTCGATCCAAATTATCGGGTCTTACACTGATGCGGTGGTGATGCGTCACCCAAAAGAGGGGGCGGCTCGGCTTGCCTCTGAGTTTTCTCGTGTGCCAGTGATCAATGGGGGGGATGGTTCGAATCAACATCCCACCCAGACTCTGCTTGACCTGTTTTCTATTCACGAAACCCAAGGCCGCCTTGATAACCTCAATGTGGCCTTCGTTGGTGACCTGAAATATGGTCGAACCGTGCACTCGCTGACCCAAGCATTGAGTTTGTTCAACTGTCGCTTCTTCTTCATTTCTCCCGAAGCGTTAGCCATGCCTGAGTACATTTGTGAAGAGCTGGAGGAGAAAGGCATTCAATTTAGCGTGCACGACACGATGGAAGAGGTGATGCCTGAGCTCGACATTCTTTACATGACACGGGTGCAAAAAGAGCGCTTCGATGAGACCGAATATAAGCACATGGCTGCGAAATTTTTGCTGGATGTAGTGATGTTAAAAGGCGCCAAAGCCACCATGAAGATCCTGCACCCCCTCCCTCGGGTTGATGAGATTGACGTCGCCGTTGATCACACGCCTCATGCCTATTACTTCCAGCAGGCGGAAAATGGGGTGTATGCACGCCAAGCTTTGCTGGCATTAGTACTGAACGAAACTGTCTGAGGGGAATATCATGCCTGATAAGAATCAATTACAAGTCGAAGCGATTCACCACGGTTCCGTCATTGATCACATCCCTGCTGGCCAGGGCATTAAGATCCTCAAGCTGTTCCAGCTGATCGAAACCCAAGAGCGGATCACTGTAGGCTTCAACCTTAAGTCGGGTGCGCTGGGTAAAAAAGACCTGATCAAGATTGAAAATACCCGCTTAACAGAGCAACAAGCCAATCAACTCGCATTGTTTGCCCCTAACGCCACCGTCAACATTATTGAAGATTTCGTGGTGGTGAAAAAACATCTGTTAGCGCTACCAGAATCCATCAGCGGTGTCTTTCACTGCCCCAACTCTAACTGCATTTCTCATAACGAGCCGGTAGCGAGCTACTTTCGAGTGCGGGAAGTGAAAGGGGTGGTACAGATGAAGTGCAAATATTGTGAGAAATCCTTTCCCCAAGAGATCGTGAGCGAACGCTATTAATCAATAGTAAACACGGGCAGGCCAGTGTGATTCATCCTTGCATGATGCACTGGCCTGTGCGCATTTTTTCACCGCGAACCGCCGCAAAGCTCGCTTATTGCCACTGGTCATCCTCCGGATCTGGCAGAAGATCAGGATTAAGCTCGCCTGGAATTCGTTTTTCTTCATCAGCCCATTCACCGAGATCAATGAGCTGGCAACGCTTGCTGCAAAAAGGGCGAAAAGGGCTCTGAGGCCCCCACTCTAACTCGGTTTGGCAGGTGGGGCAGTTAACCTTGGTCACCATCATCACTCCTTAGCAACAGGCCAGTAAGAAAGACACATCACCGATCTGCTGCTCCGCACTAGGGAGAAACCGTAAGGCGAAACGATTCTTGTGGCCACTCAGGGTCGGGTAACACAGCTGGTTTCCCGTCAGTTTGATGCGAATTAACTCGGCACTTTCCGCGGTATCTTGGAAAAAACCATTGCTCGCCAAGCGCTCATTGAAACTGCCCGACTCACGCCACAGTCTCAGTAGTAGCGAGATGGCATCCATTAATAGGTTGATGTCACTGAGCCATTGTTGCATCTGCTGATGACGAACCGCGACAGGGGTATTGATCCAATGATGCAGCTGGGGGACATCAAAGGCACACAAGCCACCAGGGATCGAGAAACGCTGGCGAATGGAGCCAAGTAGTCGATCTTCCTTAAGCCGCACACCAGGACGCGAGCTATTAAGCAGACTGCGGGCCAGCTGGCTACTCTCCTGCTGCATCTGCTTAATCTGGGCTAAGTCGACGTCGGGCAGGCTCGCCCAATGGGTCAAACGCTGACCCAGCCGCTCCAAGTCTTTGATAAGGTCCGCCCGCAGATCGCCACGCTCCAGCAGCTCCTGTAAGTCAAACAGTCCTTTGAAAAAGGCAATATGCGCCCAAGGCTGGTCACAGCCAAGATTGTCGCGGATCTGGGAAAATAAAGATTCCAAACGAAGGTAAGTCCGGCTTTTTTCATTGAGGGGAAAATCGTAAATCATGCCTAATCCTGGCCAGCTATAAACCCGCTTAGTTTACTCACAGTTAGCGGGCTTGTTGAGAGGCAAATGCCAGATATGATTCATGTAGCGCTAGGATCTGCGCTTTTATCGCTCGTCTGTCGCTATGTTGATTGTCTAGCACGTCATCTGCGGCAGCCAGTCGCTGTGCTCGACTGGCTTGGGCTGCCAAAATAGCCTGTGCCTGCTCCCGAGTCACACCATCTCTATGGCACGTGCGCTCAATTTGAGTCGCTTCATCCACATCCACCACCAGCACCCGATGGGCGATAGCTGTTAAGTTATTTTCCACCAGCAAAGGCACCACTAACACGCAGTAAGGGGATCGCACGACGGCGCACTGACGCTGCATTTCACTGCGGATCAACGGATGGAGTAACCCATTTAGCCACTCTTTGGCTAAGGGGTCGGCAAATACTCGCTCACGCAAGCAACGGCGATCGAGCTGGCCTGCCACATCCATGATACTTAGACCAAAATGCGCCACGATAGTCGCCAGCGCAGGAGTACCAGGCGCGACGACTTCTCGCGCAATCACATCAGCATCGACGATCTCAATACCCAACTCGGCAAATTGATTAGCAATGGTGGTTTTACCGCTGCCAATCCCCCCCGTTATTGCGACAATAAACATCAATTACAGCACCATATCGAGATACCAATTGGTGAGGGCATTTCCCCATAGCAAGGCGACCCAGCCCGCCACCGCCAAATAGGACCCAAATGGAATGGGCTTCCCCTGTTGATGTTTACGCAGCAAAAGCAACGTAATACCAACAAGCGCGCCAATGAGTGAAGAGAGCAGCAACGCAATCGGTAACGCTTGCCAACCCAGCCATGCCCCCAAGGCCGCCAGTAGTTTAAAGTCGCCATACCCCATTCCTTCTTTGCCAGTGAGCAGCTTGAAGGCCCAGTAGAGACTCCAGAGCACCAGATAACCCACCATGGCCCCGATCACCGCATCGGCCAGTGGTACCAAGCCGCCAACCCAATTGAACAACAAACCGCCCCACAGCAGCGGCAAGGTGAGCTGGTCAGGCAGTAGCATCTTGTCGAGATCAATAAAGGCCAGCGCCACTAGCGTCCACGTGAGCAATAACGCGGCCAAGGTGCCCCAGCCCGGCGTCATCACCATGGCAACAACCACCGAGAGCAGGGCTGTCAGCAGCTCTACCAAGGGATAGCGGGCCGAGATAGAGGCCTGACAATCGCGGCAACGCCCTTTGAGCCAGAGCCAGCTCAGCAGCGGGATGTTCTCCAACGCAGTGATGGCGTGGCCACAGTGAGGGCAAGCGGATCGCGGTACCATCAGGTTGTAACTCTCTGGTGCAGTGGCTTGCTCATCGGGGGCAAAATAGCTGCGATACTCAGCATGCCACTGCCGCTCCAGCATGATGGGCAAGCGATGGATGACCACGTTGAGAAAGCTGCCGACCATCAGCGAGAAGAGAAAAACCAGCGAGAAGTAGAGCCAGGGCAAGCCGTGAGCCAGCTCGAGAAGAAGTGTCATAACCAACCGTCAGTCATTAAATGAGGGGAAAGACATGGCGGTGGCGCCATGCCCTGATGAGTCAACCTACCACATCGCCAAGCTTGAAAATGGGCAGGTACATGGCGATAACCATACCGCCGACCAGCACCCCGAGTACCACCATGATGAGGGGCTCCAGCAGGCTGGTGAGGCCATCGACCAAGTCGTCCACCTCTTGCTCAAAAATCGTGGCGACCTTGGCTAGCATATCATCGATGGCCCCTGACTCCTCACCAATCATCACCATCTGGATCACCATATCCGGGAAGAGAGCCACCGTGCGCATCGCCACATTGACCTGCATCCCTGCGATGACTTCGTTCCGAATGGCCAGCACCGCTCGGCGATAAACAGCATTACCCGACGCCCCCGCAGCAGACACTAGCGCATCGACCAGTGGAATCCCTGCCGAAAACGTTGTTGACAGTGTGCGAGCAAAACGCGCCATGGCCGCTTTGTGGAGAATCATCCCCACCACCGGCACAGTCAGCAGAAACTTATCGGTATTGTCTTTCACTTTTTGGGAAGATCGCCAAGCACGAACATAGACAAAAACCGCCAGCGCCACAGCGCCAAAAAACAGATACCACCAATCCTGCATAAAGCGAGAGATCCCGATGACCAACTGGGTAAAGATGGGTAACTCGGCACCGAAGCTCTTAAAAATTTCTTCAAACTGCGGAATAACAAACAGTAACAAGATTGAAGTCACGACAATCGCCACCAAAATCACCATGGAGGGATAGAACATGGCCTTCTTGATCTTGGATTTCAGCGCCTCAGACTTCTCGCGGTAAGTAGCGATGCGATCATAAATGGTTTCCAACGCCCCAGAGTGCTCACCCGCCTCCACAAGATCACAATAGAGATCGTCAAAATAGCGAGGATGGCGGCGCAGCGCATCAGAGAGCGGGATCCCGGTCTCGACATCTGCTGCGACTTGCCCGATGAGTTCTCGCATGGTGGCTTTTTCATGGCTGCGCGCAATGATTTGCAAGGTTTGCACCAAAGGCACCCCTGCAGTCAGCATGGTGGTGATCTGACGCGAGACGATGGCGATATCCATTGGCTTGATATTAGCGCCTTCCTTGGAAAAAAAGCCTCGACTCTTTTTGCTGACCTTGGTGGCACTCACCCCCTGCTTGCGCAGCTCAAGCTTCACACTATTGATGCTGTCAGCTTGCAACTCACCCGATACCTTTTGTCCCTTGCGGTTTAGCCCGCTCCAACAAAAGGTAAATACTTTTTTCGGTGTATTTCGTTTTTGCGTCAGCGTCGCCATCGTTACTGCATCCTGCAATTGAATCGGCTGAGGGAAGTGCGCCAGTCTGATGATTACTTCCGGCACCTGCAATGCATTGCGTTAGCAACTTATTGATACTCAAGCATGTTAGAGCGACATGTAGCGAATGCTCCTGATCATGGTTCGTCTGTAGGATCAGTTCGTCGTCACTCTGTTAACTTCCGCCAAACTGGTCACGCCCAGCCGAGCTTTTTCGAGCCCAGATACACGCAGCGTTCGCATACCTTCTCGCTGTGCGAGCGCGGCAATCTGCAATGAGTTAGCCCCCTGCATGATCTCTCTTGCGATGTCATCTGACATCAACATCACCTCATACAAACCCACTCGTCCCTTATAACCGCCCGCACACTCTTTACAGCCCACCGGCTTAAACAACCGTAAACCCGCCGCGAGCTGCTGTGGGCTAAACCCGAGCTGCAGGAGCTCCGCATCCGGCAGCTCGTGTGGCGCCTTACAATGCTCACACAGTTTGCGAGCCAAGCGCTGAGCCACGATCAAGGTCACGGAAGAGGCAATATTGAAGGCAGGCACCCCCATATTGATCATCCGAGTCAGAGTTTCAGCGGCGGAGTTGGTGTGCAAGGTCGAAAGAACCAAATGGCCCGTTTGCGCAGCCTTGATGGCTATTTCAGCGGTTTCGAGATCACGGATCTCCCCCACCATCACCACATCGGGATCTTGCCGTAGAAAAGAGCGCAGGGCGCTGGCGAAAGTAAGACCCGCTTTAGGATTGACCTGAACCTGATTGACACCAGGCAAGTTGATCTCCACCGGATCTTCTGCGGTAGAAATATTGATCTCAGTGGTATTTAAAATATTCAGGCCAGTATAAAGCGAGACTGTTTTGCCCGAGCCGGTCGGGCCCGTCACAAGGATCATGCCCTGTGGCTTGGCAAGCGCGTGCAGATACTGCGCCTTTTGCTGCTCATCAAACCCCAGCTGATCGATATTCAACCGTGCTGCAGAAGAGTCGAGCAACCGGATCACGATCTTCTCGCCCCACATGGTCGGCAAGGTGTTCACCCGCATATCGATGGATTTATTACGGGGTAATTTGAGCTTGAGGCGACCATCTTGAGGGAGCCGCCGCTCTGCAATATCAAGCCTCGCCATCACCTTGAGGCGAGCCGAGAAGCGGCTCGCCAAACTCACTGGGGGTGTCGCTACTTCATGTAAAATGCCATCAATGCGAAAGCGGATCCGGTATTTCACTTCATAGGGTTCAAAATGCAGATCGGAGGCACCGCGCTTGATGGCATCCATCATGATTTTGTTGATGTACTTAACGATAGGTGCGTCATCATCGGTGGTGTTGACGCTTTCATCGAGCCGACTACTCTCGTCGAACACCTCAAGCTCAGCGATCTCCGATTCATCGAGATGCTCGATACCCAGCGCATCACTGTCGTTTTCCAATAATTTACTAATCGCGGTGCTGAGTTTGTTCTCCTCCACCAACAGCGCTTCGGTATGCAGCCCGAAGTTAAAGCCAAAATCCTCCAATGCCGACACATTGGTCGGATCTGACATGGCGATATAAAGAGTGTGCCCTTGAGTGTAAATTGGCAGGACGTGGTATTTCTCAATCAACTTTTGATTGAGGTACTTCTGCGGGATCTCGGCCAAATTGAATGCGGCAAGATCTAACAGAGGCACCCCATACTCTTGCTCGCAAAAGTCAGCCAATACCCGACTGTCCAGAATCTTTTGTTCAACCAGAAAGCTCACAAAGGGTTTACGCACAGCCTGAGCTTGGCTGAGATAACGTTGCGCATCTTCTTCATTAAGCAGAGAAGAGGCGGCCAAGCTTAATGCTAGGCCGCTATTGAGGTTAGAAGTCATATGTTAGCAGAGGCCTGCCGCCACACAGGTACCGGTATCTCTTGACCAGTTGACCTGTTTATTAGCCTCGACAGTGCCAACCAAGTCAAATCGGGTATCGTCATCAAAATCAGTCCCCCCCTCCACTCGAATTAAGACCTCTGTTGCTGAATTTGCTGTCACTTCTGTATTACCTGCTCCAGAAGCAATTCGCTCAGAGCTAGCATTAGCGATACCAGCGACTAAAGCAGAATTTGCCGCTGTCACGCATGAAGCATTGGTTGACGTAAGATTAATGTTTGCACCGGTTTCATCCGCAGCTTGCACACAAACCTCAAATGCGGTTTTTGCTGGGCTAGCTGCTGATATAACTTCGGAAAATTTTGCCCTCTGGGTATACGTCTGATAAGCAGGCAGTGCCACCGCGGCCAAAATAGCCACAATCGCTACCACAATCATCAATTCAATAAGGGTAAAACCTGATTGTTTGTTCATTACAAATATCCTTTTTGTCTTTGTTTGCTACCGATGACGTTGGAAAACTATCCACGGGTCAAGAGCTTCGCGCAGCTTGCTTACTTAATGTTGTCAACAAAAAACCAAATTAAAATCATAACCTTATGCATCACTGACAGAGCAAGTACCCAGCAAAGTCAGTGACGGCTAATGCCACCCTCTTCGTTTTTAGGTTCGTCATGGCTTTAAGGAAAGGCCCATTAAGCACCTTTTGCAAGTCGGTCAAGATAGTGCGTCACTCACCTTTATACGCCTCTCTGATTTGGGAAGATGGCGACCCCATCACTTATGCGTCATCAGAGAAAACGCATCGAGAGGTCAAGCGCCCGCACATGTTTGGTCAGTGCCCCAACCGACACAAAGTCAACGCCGGTCGCAGCCACATCGGCTAAGGTGGCGAGAGTCACATTGCCGGAGACCTCCAGCTTGGCACGGCTTTGGTTGAGAGTGACCGCCTCGCGCATCATGGTCAGATCGAAGTTATCCAGCATCACGATGTCTGCGCCAGCGGCGAGCGCTTGTTGCAATTCGCGCAAGGATTCGACTTCGACCTCCACTGCTTTACCTGGGTTGAGACGGCGTGCCTCGGCTACCGCTTGGGGAATCCCACCGCAAGCGAGAATGTGATTTTCTTTGATGAGGTAGGCGTCATACAGGCCGATGCGGTGATTGTTACCACCGCCACAGGTGACCGCATACTTCTGGGCGGAGCGCAGCCCAGGAAGAGTCTTGCGGGTATCAAGCAGGCGGCAGGCGGTGCCGGCTAGCTCAGCCACATAACGGGCCGTAAGGGTCGCAACACCGCTGAGCGTCTGCACGAAATTGAGCGCCGTACGTTCACCGGTTAACAAAATACGAGCTGGGCCATGCAATCGAAACAATGGCTGATTGGCGACCACTGGCTGCCCATCTTGCACCAACCACTCCACCTCGACGGCCGCCTCCTGCATCACCTGCAGTTGCCCAAAAACCTGATCAACCCAAGGCTGACCACAAAATATGCCCGCCTCGCGGGTAATCACTTGAGCATTGGCCATCCGATCGGCGGGGATCAGCTGGGCACTGATATCAGCTGTGGCATCGGGCAGCCCCTGTTCCGTGAGGGCATCGCCCAAGTCTTCGAGTAGTGCAGCACGTACCGCGCGGCTAACATCCTGTTGAAACATCGTCTATTCCTGCAAAGGCCTGAGCTGCAACTGCCGCTCTTTTTGAACCAGCTCCAGTCGCCCGAGGGCGTTCATGCCGACCAGCACTTCGTCGCTATCTGCTGCTGGATTGATAAAAATGGCCAAATCGTACAGGGTCAATGGCCCCATCGCTAGCGTTTCAATCTGGCCAGTGCCGACCTGAACAGCGCCCGCAGCCGTCGTGACTTGGCTGCGACCACGGGCACTCAACCCCAGCTGATCCGCAACCTGCTGCGGCACCGTTACTAGCGTGGCACCGGTATCGAGCAGCAGTTGCACCGACTGACCATTGATGGCACCCTCCAACCGATAGTGGCCGCTCGGATCAGCCCTCAGCAGCAACTCGCCATTGGCCGTTACACTGGGTTGGGTGCGAGCATGGAAGTACAAGGTCAGTAAGCCCATTAAAGAGAGCCAAGTTAGTAACCAGAGCCAGCGAGCGGTGTGCTGCATACCTTATCCATCTCGAGCGGGAAGTGGCTCAGCCTACCATAATCGGGCCTAGCCATGGATGTTGTCATGGAGTCAGTCGGCCTAGCTGGCCACGACTCTTTACCTGTTAGCCAAAGCGAGTAGCCGATGACGCAACCTAATCGCGAGCTCTTTTTCTCCATTGATGACGCAGGCTGGTGCCAACCAGCACGCCACTCGCCCTCTCCTCATCACAACGAGCGGGCCGACCCAAGCGATATCTCTTTGCTAGTGATACACGGTATCAGCCTGCCACCCGGCCAATTTGGCGGCCCCTATATCGACCATCTGTTTTTGGGCAAGCTGGATCCCGATGCCCATCCTTACTTTGCCGCCATCCATCAACTGCAAGTCTCGGCCCACTGCTTGATCCGCCGTGATGGCGAAGTAGTGCAATATGTCCCATTTAACGCCCGTGCTTGGCATGCTGGGGTCTCCCACTGGCAAGGACGGGAGGCGTGCAACGATTTCTCCATCGGCATCGAGCTAGAGGGGACCGATGAACTGCCCTATACCGATGCGCAATACCATGTGCTAGCGGCGTTAAGCCACGCCATTTGCGCCCATTATCCCGCCATCACCCCCACCCAGATTGTCGGTCACTGCGACATCGCACCTGGCCGTAAAACCGACCCCGGCGATAGCTTCGACTGGCCGCGTTACCGCTCAGCCATCATCACCTAAGCAGATTAACGCCCCCCCTTCGCAGGTGGGGAGCACGCTGGCAGCCGCATGATGGGTACAGATGCACCATGCCGGGCGTTACTCAAATGTTGTTGCGCACCCATCATCCTTTATTGGTCAGACCAATTTCTTTGAGCGTCATCATGTTTGTACTCACTCCCCCTTTAAATAGTCCAATTCAATCTTGACCTAGATCATCTTTTGGGTGGACTTTTCTGGAGGGCTCTGCTAATTTTTGCCGCATCCACCAAATTGGTAATACCAATTTAACAAAGTAGCCCCATGCCCTACCGTAAGATTACGCAACCCAAGTTGGCTGACTCCATTGTCGCCGAATTGGAACAGATGATTCTGGAAGGCAGCCTGCAGCCGGGGCAAAAATTACCCCCTGAGCGGGAGCTCGCCATCCAGTTTCAAGTGTCACGCCCCTCCTTGCGCGAAGCTATTCAGCGCTTGGAAGCGCGCGGCTTGCTGTCTCGTCGGCAGGGTGGCGGCACTTATGTGCAAAATGCCCTGAGTAAGGGGATCGCTGACCCCTTATTCGAGCTGCTCAGCAATCACCCAGAAGCCCAGTATGACCTGCTGGAATTTCGCCACGCACTAGAGGGCATTTGCGCCTACTATGCCGCGTTGCGGGGAACTGAATCCGACTTTACCCGGATTCGTCAGGTGCAAGTCACCATTGAAGAGGCTGGCCAACAGGGATCCTTGGTGGCTGAGTCGAGCGCCGTCACCCAGTTTTATCTGGCGGTGGCGGAGGCATCTCATAATGTGGTGTTACTGCATCTGCTGCGGGCCATGGGGCCTATGCTCGAACAGAACATTTTGCGAAATAACGAGATTTTGAATCGCCGTCCGGGAGTGGTAGCCAAGATCCGTCGCCATCGCGCGAACCTGATCGAGGCGATTCTTTCGGAGGCTCCGGAACGGGCTAGAACCGCTTGTCATGAGCATCTGGCCTTTATCGAGGACACCTTGTTGGATATGCAGAGGGAAGACAGCCGGATCCAGCGATCCATGCGTCGGATCCGTCGGCAGGAAAACTGATCCCACAAGGCTTTATTGTCTAATCTTTGCACCATTCAACTGCCGTGCAATCACAATAGGAACCAGCCATGTCTGATATCCTGAAGAACGATGTGGACCCGATAGAAACGCTGGAGTGGCTTGCCTCTCTGGAATCCTTGCTGCGTGAAGAGGGTCCGCAACGCGCATCGTTCATCCTTGAACAGTTGGCCGAAAAAGCTCGCGCAAGCGGCGTGGACGTGGCTGCCAAGGCGAATCGCGATTACATCAATACCATTCCGTCCAGTGATGAGCCGGACTATCCCGGTGACTTAGAGATAGAGCATCGCATTCGTGCCATCATCCGCTGGAACGCCATGATGATCGTATTGCGTGCCTCGAAGAAAGATTTGGACCTCGGTGGTCACATGTCCTCTTTCGCCTCTTCTGCGACCATTTATGATGTCTGCTTCAACCACTTCTTCCGTGCTCGTAGCGAAAAGGATGGCGGCGATCTGGTTTATTTCCAGGGCCATATCTCCCCAGGTATCTATGCCCGTGCCTTCGCTGAAGGTCGCCTGACCGAAGAGCAGCTGGATAACTTCCGCCAAGAAGTCGATGGCAAAGGTATTCCTTCCTACCCGCACCCGAAACTGATGCCGGACTTCTGGCAGTTCCCGACCGTCTCCATGGGCCTGGGCCCGATTGCGGCTATCTATCAGGCGCGTTTCCTCAAATACCTGACCGACCGTGGCATCAAAGATTGCTCCGAACAGACTGTTTACGCCTTCTTGGGTGACGGCGAGATGGACGAGCCAGAAGCCAAAGGTGCCCTGACCGTTGCCGTGCGTGAAAAGCTCGACAATCTGGTATTCGTGGTCAACTGCAACCTGCAGCGGCTGGATGGTCCGGTTGTCGGCAACGGCAAGGTCATTAACGAGCTGGAAGGCCTGTTTGCTGGCGCCGGCTGGGATGTCACCAAGGTGATCTGGGGTCGCAAGTGGGATGAACTGCTGCGCAAAGATACCTCTGGCAAGCTGGTGCAGTTGATGAACGAGACCGTGGATGGTGACTACCAGACCATGAAGTCCCGTGATGGCGCTTATGTCCGCGAGCACTTCTTTAATCGCTACCCAGAAACCGCGGCGCTGGTCAAAGATATGACCGATGCGGAGATTTTTGCCCTCAACCGCGGTGGCCACGATCCACGTAAATTGTTTGCTGCGTTCACCAAAGCCGCGCAAACCAAAGGTAAGCCGACCGTGATCCTCGCCAAAACCATCAAGGGTTATGGCATGGGCGACGCGGCTGAAGGCAAGAACATCGCTCACCAGGTCAAGAAGATGGAGCTCGACTCCGTGCGTCACCTGCGTGATCGCTTCAACCTGCCCGTCAGCGATGCTCAGCTGGAAAACCTGCCTTATCTGAAGATTGAAGCAGGGTCAGCGGAGCATAAGTATCTGCATGACCGCCGTGCCGCACTTAAGGGCTATGTGCCGACTCGTCTGCGCGAGAGCACCACCAAGCTGGAAATCCCGGCGCTGGATGCCTTCGGCCCGCTGCTCGGTGAGCAAGCGCGCGAAATCTCCACCACCATGGCGTTCGTCCGTTCCCTGAACGTGATGCTCAAAGACAAGTCCATCGGCAAGCGGATCGTGCCGATCCTGGCTGACGAAGCCCGTACCTTCGGGATGGAAGGTCTGTTCCGCCAGATCGGTATCTACAGCCCGCACGGTCAGCAGTACACCCCGCAAGACCGCGACATCGTCTCCTATTACAAGGAAGACCAGCAGGGTCAGGTGCTGCAAGACGGTATCAACGAGCTGGGCGCTATGTCCTCTTGGCTGGCTGCTGCGACCTCTTACAGCACCAACGACTGCCCAATGATCCCGTTCTACATCTACTACTCCATGTTCGGCTTCCAGCGCGTCGGCGACATGGCGTGGGCAGCCGGTGACCAGCAAGCCCGTGGCTTCCTGCTGGGTGCAACCTCCGGTCGTACCACGCTTAACGGAGAGGGCTTGCAGCACGAAGATGGTCACAGCCACATCCTGGCGAACACCATCCCGAACTGCGTCTCCTACGATCCGTCCTACGCCTATGAAGTGGCGGTGATCGTACAAGACGGCCTGCGCCGGATGTACGGTGAGCACCCAGAGAACGTGTTCTACTACATCACCACCCTGAACGAGAACTATGCCATGCCGGCCATGCCAGCAGGCGCTGAAGAGGGTATCCGTAAAGGTATCTACAAACTGGAGTCTGTGGCAGGTGCCAAGGCGAAAGTTCAGCTGCTGGGTTGTGGTTCAATTTTGGGTCATGTGCGCACCGCTGCCCAGATCCTGGCAAGCGAATACGGCATCGGTTCCGATGTGTTCAGCGTCACCTCCTTCAACGAACTGGCCCGTGACGGCCAGGACGCGGATCGCTGGAACATGCTGCACCCGACCGCTCAAGCACGTGTTCCCTACATCGCTCAGGTACTGGGCGGCGAAGCCACCATCGCTGCGACCGACTACATGAAGTCGTTCGCCGATCAGGTGCGCGCTTTCGTACCGACCGAGAACTACCGCGTGCTGGGTACCGACGGTTACGGCCGTTCAGACAGCCGTGCCAACCTGCGTCGTCACTTCGAAGTGAACGAGTTCTACGTAGTGGTTGCTGCCCTGACCGAACTGGCCAAGCGTGGCGAGGTAGACAAGCAGGTTGTGGCCGATGCGATCAAGAAGTTCGGCATCGATGCTGACAAGGTCAACCCGCTCTACGCATAAGCAGATCAGGTGTTGCACCGCACTGCGGCGCGACCTTGCTGGGGTTTAAACGGTTAACGCGAGATCTGCGTGGCGGCATCAGCCCGTCACGCGGATCAACGCAAGAGGATAACGCACAATGTCCAAACAGATTATGGTGCCGGATATCGGCGCTGATGAGGTTGAAGTTACCGAGATCATGGTGGCCGTGGGTGACAAGGTCGAGCTGGACCAGTCCATCATCGCGGTAGAAGGCGACAAGGCCTCCATGGAAGTACCGGCGCCGTCTGCCGGTATCGTCAAAGAGATCCTGATCAAGGTGGGCGACAAGGTTGCCACCGGTTCCCAGATCATGATCTTTGAAGCTGAGGGCGCTGCTACGGCGGCACCCGCTCAAGCCGCATCACCCGTTGCTGCTACTCCGGCCGCCGCCCCTGCTGCTGCCGTGCGCAAAGATGTGCATGTACCAGACATCGGTGACGACGAAGTAGACGTCACTGAGATCATGGTTGCCGTGGGCGACATGGTAGCAGCCGACCAGTCCATCATCGCCGTGGAAGGTGACAAGGCCTCCATGGAAGTGCCGGCGCCGTTCGCCGGTCGGGTAGTCGAGATCAAGGTTGCCGCTGGTGCCAAGGTTTCTACCGGTTCTCTGGTGATGGTGTTTGAAGTAGCTGGCGCTGCGTCCGCTGCCGTTGCCACTCCGGCTCAAGCCGCCGCTCCCGTGGCTGCAGCCCCGGTTGCCGCTGCTGCCAAAGAGGTCAACGTACCGGATATCGGTGGTGACGAAGTGGAAGTCACCGAGATCATGGTCGCCGTGGGTGACAAGGTTGCAGCCGACCAGTCCCTGATCGCCGTGGAAGGTGACAAAGCCTCGATGGAAGTACCTGCGCCGTTCGCCGGTGTGGTCAAAGAGATCAAGGTGAAGGCGGGTGACAAGGTCTCCACCGGATCGCTGATCATGGTCTTCGAAGTAGCTGGTGCTGCTCCGGCCACCGCAGTTGCTCAGGCTGCCGCCCCGGCACCGGTTGCCGCCGCACCTGTGGCGGCTGCGCCTGCGACCGTTGCCCAAGCTGCTGCCGCTTCCGATTTCGTGGCCAACGATGCTTACGTGCACGCTTCTCCGGCAGTACGTCGTCTGGCGCGCGAGTTCGGCGTCAATCTGGCCAAGGTCAAAGCCTCTGGCCGTAAAGGCCGCATCGTCAAAGAGGACGTGCAAGCCTATGTGAAAGATGCCATCAAGCGCGCCGAGTCCGCTCCGGCTGCAGGTGCCGGTACTGGCAACGGCATGAGCGTGTTGCCGTGGCCGAAGGTCGATTTCAGCAAGTTCGGCCCTGTCGAAGAGCTAGAACTGACTCGTATCCAGAAGATCTCCGGTCCTTCACTCCACCGCAACTGGGCCATGATCCCTCATGTCACCCAATTCGACGAAGCCGATACCACCGAGCTAGAAGCGTTCCGCAAAGAGCAGAACGCGATGCTCGAGAAGCAGAAGTCGGATGTGAAGATCACCCCGTTGGTGTTCATCCTGAAAGCGGCCGCCAAGGCGCTGGAAGCGCATCCGCGCTTCTGCAGTTCGCTGTCTGAAGATGGCAGCAAGCTGATCATGAAGAAATACATCCACATCGGTGTGGCGGTCGACACCCCCAACGGACTGGTTGTGCCGGTCGTGCGCGACGTCAACAAGAAGGGGATTTTCGAGCTGTCGCGCGATCTGGCCGAGATCTCCAAGAAGGCCCGTGCTGGTAAACTGACCGCGGCCGACATGCAGGGTGGTTGCTTCACCATTTCCAGCCTAGGTGGCATCGGTGGTACTAGCTTTACCCCGATCGTCAACGCGCCGGAAGTGGCCATCCTCGGTGTCTCCAAGTCCGACTTCAAACCGAAGTGGAACGGCAAGGAGTTCGTACCGCGCCTGATGCTGCCGCTGGCACTGAGCTACGACCACCGCGTGATCGACGGAGCCGATGGCGCTCGTTTTATTACCACCATGAATGGCGTACTGTCCGACATTCGTCGGCTGGTTCTGTAAGTGAGAGGGTGGGCCCAGCGCCCGCCCTTTTTACTTCTCATTTCATTAACAGACTTGTAAACTTGCCCCGTTTTTCACAGCCGAAGCGTCCTTCTTAAACTGAGTAAAAAGTAGGTTTAATACTGCGCTGTCCGGGGATCTAAGAACGACAAAGAGGTCATGATGAGTAAAGAAATCAAAACTCAGGTCGTGGTACTGGGTGCTGGCCCTGCCGGTTATTCTGCCGCCTTCCGAGCTGCCGATCTGGGTCTGGATACCATTATCGTCGAGCGTTACTCCACCCTGGGTGGTGTCTGCCTGAACGTGGGTTGCATCCCTTCCAAAGCGCTGCTGCACGTTGCCAAAGTGATTGAAGAGGCCAAAGCGCTGGCTGAGCACGGCATCGTCTTCGGTGCACCGCAAACTGACGTCGATAAAGTTCGTCTGTGGAAAGAGAAGGTGATCAATCAGCTGACCGGTGGTCTGGCTGGGATGGCCAAGATGCGTAAAGTGCAGGTTGTGAACGGCTTTGGTAAATTTACCGGCCCAAACACCCTCGAAGTGGCTGGCGCTGATGGCAACACCACCATCACCTTCGACAATGCCATCATCGCGGCGGGCTCCCGTCCGGTGAAGCTGCCCTTTATTCCCCATGATGATCCGCGCGTATGGGACTCTACCGATGCGCTTGAGCTGAAAACCGTGCCCGGCAAGCTGCTGGTTCTCGGTGGTGGCATCATCGGTCTGGAGATGGGGACTGTGTACTCCTCGCTGGGCTCCGAGATCGACGTGGTGGAATTTGCCGACCAGCTGGTTCCCGCTGCCGACAAAGACATCGTCAAGATTTACACCAAGCGGGTGGCCAAGAAATTCAACATCATGCTGGAGACCAAGGTCACCGCCGTTGAAGCCCGTGAAGACGGCCTGTACGTCTCCTACGAAGGCAAGCACGCCCCAGCCGAGCCGGTTCGTTATGACAACGTGCTGGTGGCCGTAGGCCGGGTGCCGAACGGCAAGATGCTGGATGCCGAGAAGGCGGGCATTACCGTCACTGAACGCGGTTTCATTGAGGTGGATAAGCAGCTGCGCACCAACGTGGCCCACATCCACGCTATCGGTGACATCGTGGGCCAGCCGATGTTGGCTCACAAAGGGGTACACGAAGGTCATGTTGCCGCTGAAGTGATCGCCGGCAAGAAGCACTACTTCGACCCGAAAGTGATCCCCTCCATCGCTTACACCGAACCAGAAATGGCTTGGGTTGGGGTGACCGAGAAAGAAGCCAAGCAACAAGGGCTCAACTTCGAAGTCGCGACCTTCCCGTGGGCCGCTTCCGGTCGCGCTATTGCGTCTGATTGCTCCGACGGTATGACTAAGCTGATCTTCGACAAGGAGAGCGGTCGCGTCATCGGGGGGGCCATCGTGGGTACCAACGGCGGTGAACTACTGGGTGAAATCGGTCTGGCTATCGAGATGGGGGCTGACGCCGAAGATATCGCGCTGACCATCCATGCTCACCCGACGCTGCACGAGTCAGTCGGTCTGGCAGCCGAAGTATTTGAAGGCTCCATCACTGACTTGCCTAACGCCAAGGCAAAGAAGAAGTAATAACTTCTCGCTGGTAATGCCGATGAGAAAAGCCGCTCCGTTGTTGTGAGCGGCTTTTTTATTGTCAGTCCAGCGTCGCTAAATTAGCAGCGCCCCTTCTTAGCCTGACCGGGTGGGCAAAATGTCCCATTATCGTGACCATCGCTGACTCTGATACGTGCATCATCAATGCTCACATCCGCCCCATGTACCCGAACCGGCCCGTTACTGCAGGCGCAGAGCAAGCTCCCAAGCAACATCATCATTAACCACGTGTGCATACCGCCTCCTATGTTTTGCTCATTATGATCGATCCTATTCTCACGCATATAGGGTCGTTCGGCTGTGCCACGTCACAGGGTGGCGCGGTGATGGCGGGAATCCACAGACAAACATCGTTTATGTCTCAGCCTAATGGCACTCATACCGATACGACGGCAGTTAATGCAGCACAACATGTGGCCCCAAACAGCAACACGCATAAAAAAATCCGAAGCCAGTTGGCTTCGGATTTTGGGCACATGGCATCGGTCTCCCGATGACGTCTCACCACCAATCAGTTAGCGACGAACACAGCTTATATATCCTCTGTTATCGCCAAAGCGCTGGGGAGTCACCTCACCATTTTCTAAGTCCAAGTACTCATTGGTATTAAAAAAGTTCGTCAGGTATTTGTCATTGGTTGCCCAGCCCAACACCGACCTGGCTTGACCGTTCGGATAGGCCGCATACAGGGATTTCATCTCATTAGTTGTCGGTGCTCGCCAGCCACCACCATTGGTAGTAAGAGTGTTACAGTAGCGTTGAGCCATCAACCACCGTCTCATCACACCGTCCGGGCGACTAAACTGGCCCACCCCATTAACCACGACAAAGTTATTCACCTTCGCGGTAGCACGACCAACAACAGATTTGTCATTAGAAGTCATCGTGGCGGTAATCTCAGTACTCCCCTCACCAATACCTCTTACAATACCTCTTACAATACCTCTACTACTGCTGTTAGAGACCGTCACGACGTTCGTATTTTCACTACGCCAAGTCGCAGACTCGGTGACGTTTAAGGTATTACCATTATCCAAGCGGGCCCGTGCAGTAAACTGCACCGGCTGGCCAATAGCCACGTCTGCAAAAGATGGGATGACCTCAATTGACTCAATACTTGCACTGACCACTTCGACAGGTAAGGTTGCAGCCACCGTTTGGCCATTGATCGTGCCTTGCGCCTCGATCATTGCTATCCCCACACTATTGCCGCGTATAAATCTGCGACCTTGGTTGGTTGGTAGATCCGCATTCACAGAAGTATTTGTCTGACTCCAAGTGAGCTCGCTGCTATTAGTGACATCCAGCTCACTGCCATTGGAGAGACGGATGAATGCCTTCAGCTCTGTGCTCATCCCCTCAACCACATAAGGTGAGTCAGAGGTCAAACGCAATTGGCTGACGATGGCATCAGTAATGTTAAGCCACGCTCGTGCCTCGAACGGTCGCTCATTAAACGTACCAGAGGCGGTTACCTCAACTCTACCTGGCGCCATAGCTCTTAGCACAGCGCTCGCACTCGGCGTCACTGTTGCTAGATTGGCATCACTGGTTGCCCAGCTTAGGCGATCACCACTGATCTCGGTTACTGAACCATCGCTCAAGGTAAGGTAAGCCTTAACATCGGTGGAGAGACCAGCGGGAAGATCCGCTGCGTCAGGCACAATCGTCAAGGCCGTAGCAATGGCATCGGTCACTGTCACCTCACTGCTAGCACGCAGCTCTTGATTATCAAGTGTAACACCTACTGCAGTGATGGTGGTCTGGCCGGGACGAAGTCCAGTGACCCACACCTCGCCATCTGTCCAACGATGAGTGAAGCTGGCGGTCTGCGGATCACTACTACTCCACTCCAGCCCCTCATCCGAGGTCACATCAACCAGCTGACCATCATCAAGCTCCACTTGTGCCTCTATCACGGTCGAGCCACCTACCACAATCGATGTACTAGGCGGGATCAGGGTTAAAGATTTGGCAGTCACCACCTTGATCTCTACCGAACCACTCAGCATTCGACCACTTACGGTGGCGGTGGCAGAGATCGTAGCCGTGCCCACTCCTGCACTATCGATATACGCATAGCCAGGAGCGCCATCAGCTTCGGCACTGGTCACCGTTGCGACTGTCGGTGCGTTGCTACCCCAGATAACAGAAACATCTGATGAGATATCGACCAGCTGTCCATCAGAGAGCCTGACTTGGGCGAGAGCAACGGTTGACATTCCCAGCCCCAGCGAAGTGTTATCCGCCGTGACCACTAACCGCTCAGCGACCGCTTCGGTGACCGTCACCACTGCGGTAGCCTCGACGGATTTGCCAAAAAACTCGGCGGTGGCGGTCAGCGTCGCTGTACCCGGTTTATTCCCTTTGACCAGTGGTTTGCCTGCACCAGTATCTATTACCTCTGCTGTTGCCGGATCGCTGCTGCGCCAAATCAAGTTGTTCCCCATGGCATCAAACGTCTGGCCATTTGTCATAGTAAGAAATGCGGATAAAGGAGCAGACAACCCATGCGCAACAGAGATAGTTGACGGAACAATATCCAACCGCTCCACCGCAAAGACAGTCAAGGTGATGCTTGCATTCAAGTTGTCAAACATGCTACCGCCAGCTCGGCTGGCTTGGCCTCCTGATAGGGTTACCGTGGTGACACCAGGGGTCAAACCACGGAAAAGCACTCTATCAACTCGGTTATTTAAGACTTCACCTATGGTCGGATCACTCACACGCCACACCAAGATATCGTCATTGGTAATATCTAGCTTGTTACCATCCGACATAGTGGCAATTGCTTTAAGTTCTAGCCCCACCCCCACAGGCACAGAAGAGGATACCGAAATCAATTCCACATGATTCACTACTGCATCCAGCACCTGGATCTCGAACTCAGAGGTCAATAACTTACCATTGATATTCAGCGAAACGGTGATGGTGGTTGATCCCGCTTTCAAGCCCACCACTTGATACGAGCCATCACCCTTATTCACAATGGTGGCAACATCAGGATTACTACTACGCCAACTCAAACCAGCTTGAGCAGTGACATCGACCACTTGTCCATCGGATAATCTGGCTTTTACCATGATGGGCTCCGAAAAACCCGCCACGATGTTTGAGCCAGTAGGTTTAATGACTAACTGTTCAACTTGCGCATTCGTGACTGTTAGCTGAAAAACGCTAGTAAATGAACGACCATTCATTTCCAGCGTCGAGCTGATAGTCGCGGTACCTGGGGCTACCCCTTTAACCTGAAATCGGCCCGCCCCTCGATCGACAATGACCGCCACCTGCGGATTGCTACTTTTCCAACTCAAACCCGATGGTGCACGCACATCCTGGAGCTGACCATCAGATAACCGCACTTGTGCCGCCAATGGTAATGACAGCCCCGCAGCAACGGATGATGCCGTCTGTTTTATCAACAAGTGTTCAATCACCGCATTGGTCACGACAATCGGCGCTGATACCTCAAATACACGCCCATCGAAATCGAACGTGGCAGTAATGGTCGCCTCACCAGGGGCCACCCCAACAATTTGATATATGCCAATACTTTTATTCAATATGGCTGCGATTTGAGCACGATCACTGCTCCAGCGCACACCGGAATGCGCAGTGATATCGACCGTCGAGCCGTCAGACATTCTGGCTCGCACTGTTAATGGTTGTGCTAACCCAACCGCAATAGAGGGGGGAATATCGTCGATAAGCAACTCTTCAACGACCGCGTCCGTGATCGTGACCTGCACCTTTTCAGCAAATTGAGTGCCATTGACCGAGCCTGACACCGCAATCGTTGCGACTCCGCTCGCCACGCCCTTGATGGTGCCTCGACTATCACCTTGCGTACTGATGGTAGCAACACTGGCATCATCGCTGCTGAGGTTAAGCTCGGCATCTTGGGTTACGTCTAACACTTGGCCATCAGCAAAGACGGCTTCTATTTTTACCTGCTGTTCTAACCCAACCGGCAAATTAATCTCAGTTGGCGTAATAATGAGTCGTTCAACCGCTACTTTCCCTTCATCATCGTTCGATGAACCACCGCAGGCCACCATCACCAGTGCGGTAAAACACACCATAAAGAGGCGAATCATATAAAAAAAGGCGGTATTGATGTGGGCACTTTTTAGCCCATTAAAGGCTGTTATATTCCCTGCCCTCACCAGTCTTAATCTCTTATCCATTAGATGTATCCTTTCTGTCTGGTATTAAGATTGACATTTCCTTGTTGCCACATGACCAACCTTTAAATAACAGCGTCCATTGTGCTTATTGCTGTAAACAACATAAAAAATCCGTGGAGTCATGCGCGTCATCTCTAGCGGCAAGGTCGTTCTTTTCTTTAATAATTAATTCCCACGAACATAAAATAACAAAATAATCAATTGTGAATATCTCTCATAAACGCACTAGGCGCTAACACCAATAAGCACGCAAGCCGCGCACGGCGTGCTTGTGATCATCAATGGGCTCCTTATAGTAAGGCGCAAACTTAGCTCGCGATTCCCGAGAACAATGAAACCTAGACTCTCTAGCGCACGCACGATCAAAACCCATTTGTTATTACTGTTATTGGCGGTGTTACCGTGTGTGGCTATGGCCTCCGAGAACGAACGCCCGCAGATTGCCCTAGTGCTCAGTGGTGGTGGTGCTAAGGGAGCGGCCCATATCGGCATCCTCAAAGCACTCGAACGCCAGAGGATCCCCGTCGATATTATTGTGGGAACCAGCATGGGGGCATACGTTGCTGGCATGTATGCAATGGGACTGAGTGCCCAAGAAGTAGAACAAGCGACCCTCGCCATCGACTGGAATAAGGGTTATCAGGATAAAGTGGGTAGGGATGAACTTTCCCTGCGTAAGAAACAGCAGAGTGAAAAATATCAGCTGCGCACGGATATCGGCCTCAACGGAGATTCAACACTGCTGCCGGATGGCTTCTTTCAAGGCCAATCCATGGCCAGCTTGCTACGCCATGCCACCTCCAATTTACCAGTACAAGAAAGCTTCGATAACCTGCCGATCCCCTATCGGGCGATGGCAACTGACATGGAAACAGTCACCCCATTTGTGCTCAAACGCGGCAACTTGGCCAAGGCCATGCAAGCGTCGATGTCGATTCCAGGGGTACTCAAACCGGTAGAGTGGGAAGGCCATATCTTGGCCGACGGCGGCACGGTCAACAACATGCCAGTCGATGTGGCCAAAGCAATGGGGGCCGATGTGGTGATCGCGGTAGACATTGGAGCCAAGCTGCGCACCCGCGAATCCCTCACATCAGGGCTCGCCATGATCGATCAACTCACCACCTACATGACACAGGTCGGCACGGAGAAACAAAAATCGCTACTCGGCCCCCGCGATATTTTGCTCACTCCCATACTGGGTGACATAGGGATCGCCGATTTTGCACGGATGCCAGAGGGGATCAAAAGCGGAGAAGAAGCCGCCCTTCACGCATCCGCACAGCTCAGCCCCCTTGCGCTATCTAAAGAACGCTATAACGAATACCGTAGCCATAAACTCAGCCGCCGTGCTGAGCGCAGTGGCCAACTGGCCTATTTCATCGATAAGGTGGAGATCATCAACCGATCACGCCTCTCTAATGAAACCGTGCGAGCCACCTTGAAGGTTCGACCCGATAAAGTCCAAACCAATGAGAAACTGGAAGCCGGGATTCGTCGACTCTATGCGTTAGAGTCGTTTGATCGCATTACTTATGAGGTGGTCGAGCGTGATGGCGAGAACGTATTAGTGGTTGATGCCAGCGAAAAAAGCTGGGGGCCGGGTTATCTCAATTTCCAACTGGGTTTTTCTGACGATTTCGAAAGTCGCTCCAGCTACAACGTTGGCATGTCTTATACCCTCACTAACATCAATGAGTGGGGGGGCGAATGGTTGACGGAAGCGTCGTTAGGCACCGCAAAACACCTGAAAACCGAGGTTTATACCCCACTTGAGCCTTCGCAAACCTTTTTTGGTGAGGCCAATCTGAGCTATGACGAAACTCAGCGGCGGCTCTTCTTGTCCGAACAACCCCTCAACGAGTCAGCAATTCGTTACCTTGATGCGCAGTACGCCTTCACTAGTGCAGAGTTGGCGGTGGGCTGGAACTACCAGCCTTGGAGCCGGCTCTCGCTGGGCCTAGGGGGACAGGTTGGCGATATTGAGATCAGCAGTTTTAGCCGCATGGACAGCGACATCTCATCTTGGGGCCCCTATCTACGAGCTGAACACGACACGCTGGATAGCCGTTATTTCCCCTATCGGGGCAGCCACTTCGACCTGACAGGGGGCTATTCTCATGTGCAATTCCGTGACAACCGCGACTTTAGCGAGCGATACAAGGGGATCAACTATCAGCTAGCGATGAGCAAACCTTGGTCGTGGGAGAGGCACAGCCTCAACCTAACCGTGGAGGGTGGCGGTTCGACATCTGAAGAAGTGTTGCCGTTATTTGTCCAAGACTTAGGCGGCTTATTTCGACTATCTGGCATCCCATACGGGCAACTCAGCGGCCGTTACAGCTTGTTTGGCGGATTGCGTTACATCTATCGTGTGGCAGATAACGACTTTGGCGCACTGCGCATTCCCCTCTACCTTGGCGGTTCTCTCGAACAAGGCGGGGTCTGGGAAAAAGGGGAGGAGATCAGCATGGCCACCTCATACAGTGCAGGCTCCCTTTATCTAGGAATGGAGAGTTTTATCGGCCCTATCTTCCTCGCTTATGGCATGGCAGAAGGGGGAGAAGACATGCTGTATCTCCAACTAGGCAGCACATTTGAATAGCCTATAAATGATGCTTAATTGTTAAATTAAAACGAGTGTCGTTTTGGCTTATTTCAAAAAAACGAGTTGATTTAAATGGTTGCATCTTGATGACCAATAACAACAAGGGCAGTGGATTTTAATTAGTCGTTAAAACTTATATAGTGGGGAGCACCCCGCAGGGTGCCCCGCAAGGACGATCGCCGCGAGCGTGGGCGACCCCCCAAAAAGACCAAAGAGGAATTAGTCGTGCTTGAAACATACCGTAAACACGTCGCAGAACGTGCCGCCGAAGGCATCATCGCCAAGCCTCTGGATGCAGAGCAGGCCGCCGCCCTAGTTGAGCTGCTCAAGAACCCGCCCGCTGGTGAACAAGATTTTCTCAAAGAGCTATTAGCTTCCCGCATTCCCCCCGGTGTTGATGAAGCGGCCTATGTCAAAGCCGGTTTCCTCACTGCGCTCGCCAAGGGCGAAGCTCACTCCCCCGTCCTGCCTGCTGCAGAGGCCGTTGAGCTGCTCGGCACCATGCAGGGTGGTTACAATATTCAACCGCTGATCGACCTGCTGGACGATGCGACTCTGGCTCCTCTTGCCGCCAAGGGGCTCTCCCACACCCTGCTGATGTTTGACTCCTTCCACGACGTGGAAGAGAAGGCCAAGGCGGGGAATACCCATGCCAAGCAGGTGATGCAATCTTGGGCCGACGCCGAGTGGTTCCTCTCCCGCCCGGAACTGGCCGAGAAGATCACCGTCACCGTGTTCAAGGTGACCGGCGAAACCAACACCGACGACCTCTCGCCGGCGCCAGATGCGTGGTCCCGCCCGGACATTCCGCTGCACGCCCTGGCGATGCTGAAAAACGCCCGTCCCGGCATTACCCCGGACAAGGATGGCGCCGTCGGCCCCATCAAGACCATCGATGCCCTGAAAGAGAAAGGCTTCCCGCTGGCCTATGTGGGTGACGTGGTCGGTACCGGCTCTTCCCGTAAATCCGCTACCAACTCGGTGCTCTGGTTTATGGGCGACGACATTCCGTTCGTGCCGAACAAGCGCGCTGGCGGTGTCTGTCTGGGCGGCAAGATTGCCCCGATCTTCTTCAACACCATGGAAGATGCCGGTGCCCTGCCTATCGAAGTGGATGTCTCTGGGCTTGCGATGGGCGATGTGATCGACATCTACCCGTTTGCCGGCAAGATCTGCAAGCACGGCACCGAGCAGGTGCTGGCGCAGTTTGAACTGAAAACCGAGGTGCTGATCGACGAAGTGCGCGCCGGTGGCCGTATCCCGCTGATCATCGGTCGTGGTCTGACCGACAAGGCCCGCGAAACACTGGGTCTGCCGTTCTCCACCGTATTCCGTCGCCCTGTGCCTGTGGCCGATACCGGCAAGGGCTTTACCCTGGCCCAGAAGATGGTGGGCAAGGCGTGCGGCGTGAAGGGCATTCGCCCGGGCACCTACTGCGAGCCCAAGATGACCACGGTCGGTTCTCAGGACACCACGGGCCCGATGACCCGCGATGAGCTCAAAGATCTGGCTTGCCTCGGCTTCTCCGCTGACTTGACCATGCAGTCCTTCTGCCACACCGCGGCTTATCCCAAGCCTATCGATGTGCAGACTCACCACACCCTGCCGGACTTCATCATGAACCGCGGCGGTGTGAGCTTGCGTCCGGGTGACGGTGTCATCCACTCCTGGCTGAACCGCATGCTGCTGCCGGATACCGTGGGTACCGGTGGTGACTCCCACACCCGTTTCCCCATCGGCATCTCCTTCCCGGCGGGCTCCGGTCTGGTGGCCTTCGCCGCCGCCACTGGCGTGATGCCGCTGGATATGCCGGAATCCGTGTTGGTGCGCTTCAAAGGCGAGCTGCAACCGGGCATCACCCTGCGTGATCTAGTGCATGCCATCCCCTACGCCGCCATCCAGAAAGGGCTGCTGACCGTCGAGAAAGCGGGCAAGAAGAACATCTTCTCTGGCCGCATTCTCGAGATCGAAGGTCTGCCGACCCTGAAAGTGGAACAAGCATTCGAGCTGGCCGATGCCAGCGCCGAGCGCTCTGCCGCCGGTTGCACCATCAAGCTGGATCAGGCACCGATCATCGAGTACCTGAAGTCCAACATCGTGATGCTGAAATGGATGCTCTCCGAAGGCTACGGCGACCCGCGCACCATTACCCGCCGCATCAAGGGGATGGAAGAGTGGCTGGCCAACCCTGTGCTGATGGAAGCGGACAAGGATGCCGAGTACGCCGAAATCATCGAGATCGATCTGGCCACCATCAAGGAGCCGATCCTGTGTGCGCCGAACGATCCGGACGATGCCCGTCTGCTGAGCGACGTGGCTGGCGACAAGATCGACGAGGTGTTCATCGGTTCCTGCATGACCAACATCGGCCACTTCCGCGCCGCCGGCAAACTGCTTGAGAAGTACCAAGGCGAACTGCCGACCCGCATGTGGATCGCACCGCCTACCAAGATGGACAAGGATCAGCTGACCGAAGAGGGCTATTACGGCATCTTCGGCCGCGTCGGTGCCCGCATCGAGATCCCAGGCTGCTCCCTGTGCATGGGCAACCAGGCGCGGGTAGCGGAAGGGGCCTCTGTCGTTTCTACCTCCACCCGTAACTTCCCGAATCGCCTAGGTAAAGGTGCCAACGTCTATCTGGCCTCTGCTGAGCTGGCCGCCGTTGCCGCCATCCTCGGCAAGATCCCGACCGTGGCGGAGTACCTGCAATACGCCAAGGCGCTCGATGCCACGGCGGCAGATACTTACCGCTACCTCAACTTCAACGAGATCGCCTCCTACACCAAAAAGGCCGATGCAGTGATCCTGCAGCAAGCGATATAACCCAGTAGGCGACCCGTTCGCCCACCTACTCTCAGCCCAGCAAGCTTGTTGCTGGGCTGTTTATTTTCCAGCCGATGACGTTTGTGATCGGGCCAATACTTAGCAAGCTGCGACATTTGCTGGCTAGGGCCGTGAGATAGGCCGCATATCTTAACCCGCGGTCGCAGTATGATGTGACCCGAATCCTGACGGAATAAGTGCCACGGCGGCTGACGGACAAGGAGCTCCTCATGCTAGAAATGCAGATCCATCCCCGTTTTCAAGAAACCGACGCTCTCGGCCATATCAATAATACGGTGCCTGCGGTCTGGTTCGAATCGGCACGCGATCCTCTGTTTCGGATCTTCTCTCCCACTTTGGCTGTCGATGACTGGCATTTGATCATCGCAGGCTATACGGTGCAGTTTAAGCGGGAGCTATTTTATGGCCAGCCGGTGTTGATTAAGACTGGGGTTTGCCACATCGGCACCCGCTCTTTCACGGTCTGGCAAGAGGCTTGGCAAGATGGCGAGCTGGCTGTCACCTGCGAAACATCACTGATCCATTTTGACTACCAAACTCGCCAAGCCCAACCCCTTAGCAATGCTCAGCGGGAAGCGCTGCGCGTTTGGTTACGCGACTCTTAACCTTGGCGTTAAGCCAATCACAGGAACGTTATGTATCACCACACTATGCGCAGCACCGTATTTGCACTCACCCTTGGGCTTTGTTCGCTACCTACTCTGGCTGCCTCCCTCGCAGAGCAATTCACCCTGATGGAACGAGCAGCAGAAGGCGCCCTCGATACCCGATTATTTAGCTATGACGGCGTGGACATTAAAGCCTGGGTTGACGGCGACCCCGTAATTATCGCCGTCCCGATTAAAGATGCACAGGGCAAGCAAGAAGGAGAAAGCCGCTACTACTTCAAAGGGGGAACGCTGTTTGGGGTCAAAGAGCCTGCCGCGCAATTTGCCTTTGATCCCAGTGGCAAGCTGACCGAATGGCTCGACGACAAGGGTCAACCTGCTGAATTTGTCAGTAAAATGAGCATGACACAGCGTCAAGAGTGGCTGCTCAAACGTGCCGATGAGTTAAGTCAGCTTTTTGCTGCCAGCCCAAGCGAGCAGCAAGCGGCTAGCAAGAAGGTCAAACTCAAGGGTGCGGACCTTGCCCATTGGCTTTGCAGCCATAAGCTCATGGCGCTCGCCAAAGGCGATAAGGTGATCTACGAGCAAGAGAAGCTCAAGGTCAGCCAACAAGGCATCGAGGGGGAAGTTTCATTACGTCAGGACCAAGGCTGGCAAGAGCTCAGCCTCTCCTGTGAAACCCAGGGCCATCGCGTCACTCGGCTCACTTGGCAGCCATTACCGAGTGCCAATAAGCCACGTTGAGCCGCCGATGTTAACTAACCTTGCTGGCTGCACCCGATAGGCTCGGGTGCGTCTTTTTACGCTGTCATCACATCAACTTAGCCTTGAATCTACCCTATGCCCCTTGCTCACTTAGTCCGCCCAATGGTGATTGTCTGTTGCCTATTGCATCTCCCTATCAGCCTTGCTGATCCGAGCGTAACCCTGAGCACACCCACTGCTGGCTGGCGCTATTCAGGGCTAGTCGATAGCCCGCAACAGGCGCGGGTCGCTTACCCTACACCACCGATTGATCGTGGTGGTCAGCGTGGCCGCAGTTTGATTGAAGGTCAGTTACAAGCGCTTTCTGCGAGTCGGGCACAGCGGCTGATCGTCAACGGTAATCCTTTACCCCTTTACACGGATGGTGAGGGCCGCTTTGTCCGACCCTATTCATTCGGTGCTGGCAGCAATAGTGTTGAAGTCGTGAGCGATACCGGAAAATCCCTCAAAAAGGTACAGTTTTACGAAGCCAATACAGCGCAAGCTACGCCACGTCTACGGCTTACCTTGGGTTGGAACGATCCCAAAGCGGAGTTGGATCTCCATATCCTGACGCCTGATGGTCAACATGCGTTTTGGGCCAAGCCGACCTTGAACACGGGGGGCGGCTTAGAGCCCGATGGCGTGGATGGCCCAGGGCCAGAGATGTTTACCATGGCGGCCCCACTCAGAGGCACCTATCTGGTCTATGTCAACTACTGGGGTAACTACAACGATCAGCAGGGTTATAACTTTAACGAAGAGACGAATCAGCAAGAGGTCGTCACCGCGGAGATAAACCTGATTTTTAATGAAAATAGTGTCGACGAAAAACGTGAGACCTTTGTAGTCCCTATGCGCAGTATCGGCGGGCTTCAACTCGTAAAATCATTCACTTATTAGCCTGACTTGCACCACATTGAGCTTGGGGACCAGCAGTGGCGATGACGATGAACCATCTCGCCTCGCTCTATCCCCATGGGGTTACTCAAGGTGCTCAGCCTGTAACCGCATCACGATCGGTCCGTTAGCATCTGGGAAATGGTAACGATCGAGTTCAGCCCGTGGCACCCATGCCACTGCCTGCCCCTCTTTGCCAAAGGGCTCACCGCTAAAGCGCGTCACCTTCCAGATATCAAGCAACACCAGCTTATCGGGGTAGTCATATTGCAGCTCCATAAATGGTGTGCAATCTTGCACCCGGATGCCTATCTCTTCCGATAGCTCCCGGTCTAATGCGGTGAGTAAGTCTTCACCTGACTCGACTTTTCCTCCTGGAAACTCCCAACGATCGCCTTGATGGCGGTCAGCTGAGCGCTTGGCAATAAAGATATCGCCTCGCTCATTCTCGATCACACCCACTGCGACCCAAATCCGTTTTTTCTGCTCCATCTCGTTCTCCTGTGTCACGACCTCATCAGCTCAGCCCCGCAGTAACAACAAGGCGGGCACCATGGCCCGCCTTGTTGTGTACTGGCAGCAATCAGCTTAACTGCCCGTGGCAATGCTTGTACTTCTTACCTGAGCCACAAGGGCAAGGGTCATTACGCCCAATTTTCTGCTCATCACGCACAAATGTGGCCTGACTCTCTGCTGGAGCGCCCTCATCGCCAGCCAGCTGGCTCTGAGCTGCAGCATGACCATAGGTTCTGGGCGTAGCTTGGGCCTGCTGACGCTGCTGCTCCTCAAGCGCCTCAACATCTCGCTCCTGCACTTGAACCCGACTTAAGATACTGACTACGTCACGTTTGAGGGTCTCTAACATCTGAGTAAACAGATCAAAAGATTCCCGCTTGTACTCCTGCTTGGGATTTTTCTGGGCGTAACCACGCAGATGGATACCTTGGCGCAGATGATCCATCGCCGCTAGGTGCTCTTTCCACAGACCATCTAGCGTCTGTAGCATCACCGCTTTCTCAAAGTTACGCAGCACCTCAACCCCAACCAGCTCCTCTTTGCGAGCATAGAGTTGATTCGCTTCTTCTAAAATCCGCTCACGCAGTTTCTCTTCATAGAGCTTGTCATCTTCTGCCAGCCACTGCTGCAGTGGTAGCTGGAGCGAAAAATCAGCCGCGAGTCGAGCTTCTAAACCTGCGACATCCCACATCTCTTCCAAAGACTGAGGCGGGATATATTCATCAATGACACTGTTGTAAACATCACCGCGTATGATTTGAATCGTCTCAGAGATATCGCCGGTGTCTAACAGCTCATTGCGTTGCTCGTAAACGACCTTACGCTGATCATTGGCCACATCATCAAACTCCAGCAAACTCTTGCGGATATCGAAGTTGCGACCCTCTACCTTACGCTGGGCATTCTCAATCGCCTTGGTAACCCAAGGGTGCTCGATGGCCTCGCCCTCTTCCATCCCCAGCTTTTTCATCATGCCGGTCACGCGATCGGAGGCGAAGATCCGCATCAGGGCATCTTCCATGGAGAGGTAAAAACGAGAGGAACCTGGATCACCCTGACGACCAGAACGGCCACGCAGCTGGTTGTCGATACGACGGGATTCATGACGTTCAGTACCGATAATGTGCAGACCCCCCGCAGCCAGCACCTCATCGTGCCGTACCTGCCACGCCGCTTTCAACTCAGCAATCTGCTCGCTGGTGGGGTTCTCCAGCTTGGCAATTTCTGCCTGCCAGTTGCCGCCCAGCACAATGTCAGTACCACGACCAGCCATGTTGGTGGCGATAGTGACCGCACCACTCTGGCCAGCCTGCGCCACGATTTCCGCTTCCATCTCGTGGAACTTGGCGTTCAGCACCTTGTGCGGGATTTTCTCCTTGGTCAGGATGCCGGAGAGCAGCTCGGAGTTCTCGATGGAGACAGTACCGACTAATACCGGCTGGCCATTGGTCACGCACTGACGAATATCTTCGACAATAGCGGCGTATTTCTCTTGGGCGGTCAGATAAACCAGATCCCCCATGTCTTTACGCACCATTGGCTTATTAGTCGGGATGACCACGGTGTCCAGACCATAAATTTGTTGAAATTCAAAGGCTTCGGTATCTGCTGTGCCGGTCATCCCCGCCAGCTTGTTGTAGAGGCGGAAGTAGTTCTGGAAGGTGATGGATGCCAGCGTCTGGTTCTCGTTCTGGATCTTCACCCCTTCCTTCGCTTCAACGGCCTGATGCAGACCATCGGACCAGCGACGGCCCGGCATGGTACGGCCGGTGTGCTCGTCGACGATGACGATCTCATCTTTCTGGACGATGTAATCCACGTTGCGCTCGAACAGGGTGTGAGCACGCAGACCCGCATTAACATGATGCAGCAAGCTGATGTTAGAAGCAGAGAAAAGGGAGTCATTCTCGTCTAGCAGCCCCTCTTCCTTGAGCAGATCTTCCACAAAGATCTGGCCGTTTTCGGTCAGCAGTGCTTGACGGTTCTTCTCGTCCACCGTGTAGTGGCCATCTCCGGTGTATTCTTCCGAATCTTCTTTATCTTGTTTGACCAGCTGTGGGATCAGCGTGTTGATCCGGGTGTAAAGCTCAGAGCTGTCTTCTGCTGGGCCCGAAATGATCAGTGGGGTACGAGCTTCATCGATAAGCACCGAGTCCACTTCATCCACCAGCGCGTAGTTGAGAGGGCGCTGTACACGCTGTTCCGGCGAAAACGCCATATTGTCGCGCAAATAGTCAAAACCGAATTCGTTGTTGGTACCGTAAGTAATGTCGGCGGCGTAAGCGTCACGCTTCTGGGAGGCATCCATACCTGGCACGTTACAATCCACGGTCATGCCAAGGAAGGTAAACAGTGGGCGGTTAGCTTCTGCGTCACGCTTGGCCAAGTAGTCGTTGACCGTCACCACGTGCACGCCACGGCCACTCAGGGCATTGAGGTAAGCTGGCAGGGTAGCGGTCAAGGTTTTACCCTCACCGGTTTTCATTTCCGCAATGCGGTTGGAGTTCAGCACCATGCCGCCGATCAGCTGTACATCGAAGTGACGCATGCCGAACACCCGCTTAGACGCTTCACGCACGGTTGCGAATGCTTCCGGCAGCAACTGCTCTAGGGTTTCACCCTGCTGGATACGCTGGCGGTACTCGGCCGTCTTGGCTTGGAGCTCGGCATCCGAGAGAGCCTCGAACTGCGGCTCCATGGCATTGATCTGTTTTACAATTTTGCGCAAAGCCTTGAGCGTTCTGTCGTTCCGGCTGCCGATAATCTTGGTAAGCAGTGTGCTAATCATGGGTACCAACTATTTTTGGTTATAAAAGCGTTCCGTCACTGGAACCTGAAGAAAAAACCTAACCCCGGCCAGCACTGAGAAAGCGAGCGGGGTTGACCTGACGACCATCTTTCAACACTTCGTAATGCAAGTGCACCCCAGTCGCACGACCAGTTCGGCCCATCAAGGCAATCTGCTGTCCCTGATCGACTAAGGTGCCTACTTCAACCAATAACTTAGAGTTGTGAGCATAGCGGGTGATCAAACCATTCCCGTGATTGATCTCCACCATGTTGCCAAACTCCGGATGGCGGCCAGACCAGCTGACAAGCCCAGGCCCTGTCGCTAAGATGGGGGTGCCCGGTTTGCCACGGTAATCCACCCCTTTGTGCATCTTGGCTCGTCCGTTAAACGGATCAACTCGGCCACCAAACCCGGATGAAACCCAAACTCGCTCCTGTTTGACTGGCGAGCCAGCAATAAAACCAGCGTCGGTGATATGGTGATTCATGATAAAAGATTCAAGTACCGACAGCTGCTCTTCTCGACTACTGAGCTGTTGGCTGAGATGCTTCATTGAGGCTTGTAACTCCCCTAAGCTCACTTCTAAATCTTCATCGTAAGAGGGACCACCCATTGGGGGCAGCTCTTTGAAATTAAACTCGTCGGGATCGAGATCGGCCTGCTCAGTTAAGCGTTCGCCCAGTGCATTTAAACGGCCGAGCTGACCCTGCATAGAGCCGACCTGAGCCGCTAGCATCACTAGCTGCTCGCGGGCCTCATCGCTACTCTGGTCGGCAGAGCGCTGTTCAGCCATCGCCAGTGCGACTTCCAGTGCGTCGACCTTCTGCTGCCAGCTCTGCCAAAGCCAGCCACCGCCAAAAGCCATAAGGGATAAAATGATGCCGCCGACCCAAGCCAGACGTTGTTTTGGTAAGTGCAGACTGCGTCGCTGCCTACCGTGGAGGATCAGGGTAATGCTCATAAAAATAAAACCGGGAGATTGTCGGTGTCACAGGATGGAGTAAAAATAAAGGAACATCGGTGCGGAGAGGAACCGATGCTCCCTTGTATCACTATCTTAAATCAAGCCAAAACCAAACCATTATCGTAGTAAGCGATAGGCGCTTTGTCGCCCTCACCTTCAAAGGTCACTAGTTCCCAAGACTCTTGCTCAGCCAATAGAGCGCGCAATAGCTTATTGTTGAGAGCATGACCAGTCTTGTAGGCGCGGAATTCACCGATAATGCTGCGGTTACACATATAGAGATCGCCAATCGCATCTAACATTTTATGTTTGACGAACTCATCTTCGTAACGCAGGCCATCTTCATTCAGAACCCGATAGTCATCTAGTACCACCGCATTTTCTAGGCTTCCGCCTAGCGCTAGGTTTTGGGAACGCAGGTACTCGATATCACGCATAAATCCAAAGGTGCGAGCGCGACTAATCTCTTTTACGAACGAAGCGCCGGAAAAATCCAGCACACAGCGCTGGTTACGGCCTTCGAATACTGGGTGTTGAAAATCGATTTCAAGATCCATCTTAAAACCATTGCGATAGGGATGAAACTCAGCCCACTTATCACCATCTTCAACCCTAATGCTCTTTTTGATCCGCACAAACTGCTTGGGCGCGTTTTGTTCGCGAACACCGACTTCTTGCAATAAGTAAATAAAAGGATGTGCACTACCGTCCATTACTGGGATCTCGGGCGCGTCAACTTCCACGTACAAGTTATCGATCCCCATACCAGCTAATGCAGCAGAGAGATGCTCAATGGTGGAGACACGAACACCGGCCTCGTTAACCAATGCGGTACAGAGCAGTGTGTCGCGTACTTGCTCTGCGTTTGCCGGCAGCGCCACCACAGGATTCAGGTCGGTACGCAAGTAAACGATCCCTGTGTTGACAGGTGCAGGCCGAAAAGTCATTGTCACTTTTCGGCCGGAATGCAGGCCGACACCGGTCGCCTGGACACTCGTTTTCAAGGTTCTTTGTCTAATCATGGGTGTACCCGCATTAACAACTTAAAATCCAGACCATAATGGTCGCTGGCAGGCTATCCTAGCATATTCCTTAAACAACAGACAAACTCAGGCCACTATAGGCTTAGTCTGCTTGCTTGCGCAGAAATGCTGGTATGTCTAAATAATCAGGCTCACGACGCGCTTGCGGCTCAGCATTAACCACTTTCGCTGGCGCTTCGTCAATCACTCTGTTTTGCATCATGTCACTGACTAAAGGCTGGCGCACTGGACGCTCTTGCACTTGGCTGTTCTTAACCAAGGTGATGTCTGGTTTACGCTCAGCACCGATCCCTGTCGCTACTACGGTCACACGCAGTTCATCGTGCATTTCCGGATCGATGACGGTTCCCACCACCACGGTGGCGTTTTCGGAAGCAAAGGCCTTGACCGCATTACCGACGGTCTCGAACTCTTCAATGGTCATATCCATACCGGCGGTGATGTTGACCAGAATGCCACGGGCACCGGCGAGATCGACATCCTCCAACAGCGGGCTAGAGATGGCCTTTTCCGCGGCTTCTTCCGCGCGATCATCACCAGAGGCGGAACCAGTCCCCATCATGGCAGTTCCCATTTCACGCATCACGGTACGCACGTCCGCGAAGTCAACGTTGATCAAGCCCGGACGGGTGATCAGCTCGGCAATGCCCTGTACCGCGCCAAGCAGTACATCGTTGGCCGCCTTGAAAGCGTCCAGCAGTGAGATGCCGCGACCCAGTACCTTCAGTAACTTATCGTTAGGAATCGTAATCAGGGAGTCGACGTTTTTGGAAAGCTCATCAATACCGTGCGCAGCGAAGCCCATCCGCTTCTTCCCTTCGAAAGAGAACGGCTTAGTCACAACAGCAACGGTCAGAATGCCCATTTCGCGAGCGACTTCGGCTACGATCGGAGCAGCACCAGTACCAGTGCCACCGCCCATACCAGCGGCAATAAATACCATATCAGCACCCGTCAACAGTTCACGCAGTGCCTCTCTGTCTTCCATTGCGGCATCGCGACCCACCTCTGGATTAGCTCCTGCACCTAATCCTTTAGTAATACCGCCCCCGATTTGCAAAGTGGTATTGGCGCTGGAATTACGCAGTGCCTGCGCATCGGTGTTAACGGTAATAAACTCGACACCTTCAATATTCTGACGGACCATGTGCTCGACAGCATTACCGCCACCGCCACCGACCCCGATCACTTTAATGACGGCTTCGTCGGTGTGACTATCCATGAATTCAAACATAACGTCTCTCCGCTTTATTTGCTGCCTTCAGCAAAATTCTTAGAACTCGCCACGTAACCAGTTACTGACCCGTTTAACTAGGCCACCAACGCTTGCTTTGGCGGTATATTCTTTATTCGTATTAGTGGCTTGATGAGTTCGTCCGTATTGCAGTAATCCGACCGCAGTCGAGTACACCGGCGCCTGTACGTAATCGCTCAATCCACGTATGTTCATCGGCTCGCCCACTCGAACTTGGCATTGGAAGACCTGCTCAGCGCATTCAACTATGCCTTCAATTTGTGCTGCACCACCGGTCAATACTACTCCTGCCGCCAACTGATGTTTAACACCTTGGGCTTTCAACTCAGCTTGAATTCGCACAAGCTCATCATTAACCATTGAGAGCAATTCGGTATAACGAGGCTCGATCACTTCAGCCAGTGTCTGTCGCTGCAGGCTGCGGGCAGGGCGGCCACCGACACTGGGTACATCAATATTATCTTCCTTGCTGACCAAGCGACCGAGAGCACAGCCATAACGAACCTTGATCGCTTCAGCGTCAAGTGGAGGAGTACCGAAGGCATAGGCTATATCGCTAGTAACCGTGCTACCTGCATATGGAATCACCTTAGTGTGCCGCAGAGCACCACCAGTAAACAGCGACATATCCATGGTGCCACCGCCAATATCAACGACACAGACCCCTAGCTCCTTCTCATCTTCCGTTAAGACTGCATAGCTGGAGGCCAGCGCAGAGAAGATCAGCTGATCTACCCGTAACCCTACTTTTTCAACACACTTTTCAATGTTACGAGCCATGTCATTGTGGCAGGTAACAAGATGTACTTTAGCGGCCATACGCACGCCAGAGAGGCCAACCGGATTCTTGATCCCTTCCTGATAATCGATGGCAAACTCCTGAGGCAATACATGCAGCACACGTAGTTCATCGGAAAGGCGAACCGACTTGGCTGTGTGGATCACGTTATCCACATCTTCTTGGGTCACCTCCTCATCGGAGATAGGCACCATTCCCGTTTCGTTACGGCAATCAATATGTTTGCCAGAAAGCCCCAGATAAACCGAACTTATCTGGCAATCGGCCATCATCTCAGCCTCTTCTACTGCTCGGCGCAGTGACTTGACCACGGAATCGAGGTCGTTGACGCCCCCCTTCTCCATCCCGCGAGACGTATGGCTGCCCATGCCAATAATATTCAGTTCACCATCAGGCAGCACTTCGCCGACCAGAACTGCCACTTTGGTTGTGCCAATATCTAGTCCGACAATCAAATTTCTATCTGCGGTGTTGGTCATGCACGGTCTCTTTGCTTATCTTCCAGCCAACCGCCATTCCAGTGTCATATCGTAGGTCAACGTAAGCCACAAGCTCACGAGGTTCGATCACTGGAAAGGCATCAATAAATCTCTGTAATCGTGGCGCAATATCAGAACGCCCTACAAACAGCTTAATATCGCCATCCAAGGTTAATTCCCAAGCGTGGCGGGAGGTCAAATTCACCCCCAACACTTTATATCCTTTTGCCGCAAGTAATGACTGATAACGGCGACTCTCTTCCAATACTTTGACGGCTTGGTCATCGGGCCCCGACAGCCGCATCAACGGAGCTTTGACTCGGTCTGGTGCAACAAAGATCTCACCGTTATTATTTACAAAGCGATTGCCGTTCCAACGTGCTGCCACCTCTTGCTCGGTGAGATAGACCTTGATCTTATTTGGCCACATTTTACGTACAGATACTTGGGCAACCCAAGGCAAAGTATTCAACCGTGCTTGTAACTCATTCACATCTAGCTCGAAGAAATTACGCAGCTCAGCGTCTCCCATCACAGCCATTCTCAGTTCTTCGGTTTCTAGATACTGGTGCTGTCCTTGCAGTAACAGTTCACTCATGGGCAATCGACTGGCATCGGTTAGCCAATCCTTTACATCCAACGCCGTCCGGTAACACCCCCATATCACCAACAGGAAAAATATCACTCCAGCGATAAAGCCACCTTTGGTACGGCCTTGCGTTTTAGCCTCCACCCGTTCAATCCCCGTGTAACGCCCTAAACCAGCCTATTGCAGAACCGATTTGCCATTATATAGGCAGCGGCTTGGCGGTCAAAACTCTCGTTGAGCCCTCAAATGCAAGATTTCATGCTATCGGTATTCAGCTTCATTTCTGCTAGACGACGAGCCAATCCACCGACATTACCTGCACCTTGCGTGAGCACTAAGTCACCATCACCGATCACATCTGCCAATATCGCAGGCACATCATCGGTCGCCGCAACAAAGATCGGCTCCAAATTACCACGCGAGCGGATCGAACGGCACAGTGCTCGGCCATCTGCACCCGGAATGGGCTCTTCACCTGCGGCATACACTTCTAGCATGATCAACACGTCCACTTTGGAAAGCACATCAGCAAAGTCTTCATAGAGATCTCGAGTACGACTGTAACGATGAGGTTGAAAAACCATCACGAGTCGTCGTTGTGGCCAACCCGCTCGCGCAGCACTGATCGTCACCCTCACCTCACTTGGATGATGACCGTAATCATCTACCAACATCGCCTTACCGCGACCGGTTTCAAATTCGCCATACTGCTGGAAGCGCCGCCCCACCCCTTCAAATTTGGCCAATGCAGAGATAATGGCTTCATCACTAACGCCATCTTCTGTCGCAACTGCAATCGCCGCGGCGGCGTTTAATGCGTTGTGAATCCCAGGTAAATTTAGGGTCACTTGTAATTCACCTGCATCTTTACGACGCACCCTAAAACGACTCAGGTTAGTGCTCTGAACAAAATCAAGCACTTGAGTATCGGCATCATCAGACAGACCATAAGTGAGTGTTGGGCGAGCAATCTCGGGCAGCATTCCACGGATCACAGGATCATCGATGCAAACGACCGCCAACCCATAGAAAGGCAGGTTGTGCAGAAACTCGATGAACGTGGCTTTGAGCTTAGAAAAGTCACCGCCGTAGGTATCCATATGATCCGCCTCAACGTTGGTAACGATAGAGACCATAGGCTGCAAATGCAGGAAAGAGGCATCACTCTCATCCGCCTCTGCAATCAGATAGCGACTACTTCCTAGCCGAGCATTGGTGCCCGCACTGTTGAGCAAACCACCAATGACGAAAGTAGGGTCTCGTTCAGCTTCAGCATAGATGCTAGCGACCAGACTCGTAGTGGTCGTTTTACCGTGAGTACCCGCAATCGCAATACCGTGGCGAAAACGCATCAATTCAGCCAGCATCTCAGCACGACGGACCACGGGTATCCGTAGCTCACGCGCCGCTAACAACTCTGGGTTATCCTGCTTGATTGCCGTCGACACCACCACGACGCTCGCCTCGCTCACATGCTCTGCACTGTGGCCAAGAAAGATATGGGCACCCAATGTTTCAAGCCGCTCGGTAACGGCATTACGGGCTAGATCAGAGCCCGTCACCTGATACCCCTCATTGGCAAGCACTTCAGCAATGCCCCCCATACCGGCACCACCAATACCGATAAAGTGGATGCGACGCACGCGGCGCATTTCGGGGATCACAGTGCGTAACTTTGCCAGTTCAACCTTGGTCATAATTATCTCTTTAGTCTGCTGCTCGGCACCGGCCACAGTTGGCTTGGCATTCGGCGGCATCAATCTACAAATAATGAATGGGAACACCACGCAACCTGTGCGCCCAGATTCTTGTTATTTACTCTGGCCGCAGGTGAGCCGTTTGCACTCATCAGCAACCCGCTCAGCGGCATCAGTAATCGCCACTCGGCGCGCCGCGAGGGCCATGTTCAATAAAATGTCTCTACGCCCAGCCAACCAGGACAGACGAGCCGCGAGCGAAGCAGCCGTCAGCTCTGACTGAGGTAAAAATTCAGCCGCCCCCCCATCCACCAGAGTTAACGCATTACGAGTCTGATGATCATCCACGGCATGGGGGAGCGGCACAAAAATGGCCGCCACCCCCGCCGCCGCTACTTCGGAGACAGTCAACGCCCCAGCACGGCACACCACCACATCGGCCCAAGCATAGGCATCAGCCATGTCGTTGATAAACTCGCTCACCGCTGCCGTCACCCCCTGTTTGGCATAGGCCGCAGTGACAATATCGCGATTACCTTTGCCGCACTGGTGACGAACGTCAATCGGCACACCAGCGACGGCAACGGCAGCGGGCAGCTGCTCATTAAGCACACGAGCCCCAAGACTACCGCCAATAACCAGCAAATTGAGTGGTGTATCGGGATTACTCAGCTGCGGCTGAGGTAAGCTAATCACCTCTGGACGAACTGGATTACCGACCACGGCCGTGCGACGACTCGGTGCAAAGGCCCCCGGAAATGCCATCAATACTCGCTTTGCCAAGTGGGCTAGTAGCTTATTGGTCATACCCGCAGCCGCATTCTGTTCGTGCAGTAGCAGCGGAATCCCTGATAGCCAAGCGGCCACGCCGCCAGGACCGGAGGCAAAGCCACCCATGCCGAGCACCACGTCCGGTTTAATCGTTTTAAGCACCCGACGCGCCTGCAAGACCGACTTGATGATGCGATATGGCGCCACCAACAAGCGTTTGATACCGTTGCCACGTACCCCTTGAATATCGATAAAAGAGATTGGATAACCATGGGCAGGCACCAGATCGGCTTCCATGCGATCAGCCGTACCGAGCCAGTGGACACGCCACCCCTGCGCCTTTAGTTGATCCGCCACGGCTAGCCCAGGGAATACATGCCCGCCAGTACCGCCAGCCATGACTAACAATGTTTTGCTCACGCCGCCTCCCGCACCCGCGCCTGGGCTGTCGCCTGACGCAACTCAAAATCGATTCGAATTAACATGCTCACAGCGACCGTCATGATGATGAGACTAGAGCCACCGTAACTGACTAAGGGGAGTGTCAGCCCTTTGGTCGGCATCATGCCGCTGGCCGCCCCCACGTTGACGAAAGTTTGAAAGCTAAACCAGATGCCGATGCCGATGGCTAAGTAGCCGTCATAGAGCCGCTCTGCCAGCAGAGCGCGATGCCCCAACTTAAGCGCCTTGACGGCTAACGCGAAGATCAGAAACAGCGCACCCAAGACGCCGACATAACCCAACTCCTCCCCCAAAATTGCAAACACGAAGTCGGTGTGCGCCTCCGGTAGGTACTCCATTTTCTGAATTGAGTTGCCAAGCCCCTCACCAAACCAGCTGCCGCGGCCAAATGCCATCAGCGACTGAGTAAGCTGATAGCCACTACCAAACGGATCAGCCCAAGGGTCCATAAAAGAGGTCACCCGTCGCATCCGGTAGGGCTCAATAATAACCAGCAAAGCCACGCCACCGAGGCCACCGCCGATCAGGATCATGAACTGCCACAACTTGGCTCCCGCTAAAAACAACATGCCAAATGAGGTGACGAACATCACGACCGTCGACCCGAGGTCAGGTTGCATCAGCAGTAAAATCGCCAGCACCCCGAACACCGCCAGCGGTTTGAGAAAACCCAGCCAAGCTTCACGTACTTCATGTTGACGACGAACCAGATAGCCCGCCAAATAGACAAACAGCGCCAACTTGCCAAATTCCGCGGGCTGTAAATTGAAAGGCCCCAGCGGCAGCCAGCGCACCGCGCCATTGACGTTACGCCCCACCAGCAGCACCAATACCAGCATCATGATCGCCAGCAGTAGCATATGGCCGTTATGCTGCTGCCAGCGCGCCATCGGTACCTGCAATACAAACCACGCAATACCCAGTGCCATCACCAGGAAAATACCGTGCCGCTTCACGAACATGAATGGATCGTCACCCAAGGCAATTCCCTCAGGAATTGAAGCTGACGCCACGATGACAACCCCTACCGCCATTAATGACAGAGCAAGCAGCACCAATTGCCGATCGTAGAGACCAGCCGGTCGCGCCGGTAATAACCAGCGCTGAAAAAAACCTGCTGCTGCGCGCAGGGTACTCATAGCGCCCGTACCATCTCAGTAAAACGATCGCCACGTACTTCAAACGACTGAAACTGATCAAGGCTGGCACAAGCGGGGGCCAGCAGCACCCAGTCACCGGGTTTGGCATCAGCCGCGGCCTTGGCGACCGCGGCGGCCAGATCGGCGACTCGCTCGGTTTGCTCGCCGAGCGCCAACAGCACTTCAGCATCTTGGCCAAAGCAATACATGTGATCGATCTGGTTGCCCAGCAGCGCCTGAATCGGGCCAAAATCCTGCCCCTTACCCTGCCCCCCAGCGAGCAGCAGTAGCCGCCCTTTGACCGACTCCCGCACCCCAGCAACCGCAGCCAACATCGCACCCACATTGGTAGCTTTGGAATCGTTGATCCAGCGCACCCCATTCACCTCACGCACGAAGCGGGCGCGATGGGGCAAGCCTTCGAACCGCCGCAGCACCGCCAGTTGGGCGTCGCGGGGAATGCCGACCGCATCACACAGCGCCATCGCTGCCAACGCATTAGCTTGATTGTGAGCACCAACGATCTTCATCTCGTCTACCGCGAGTAGAGGATCGCCGTGCAACGTCAACCAGTAACGTCCATCCAGCAGACAGCGGCCATAGCCGTTGCAATCGAGGCCAAAACTCTGCCACTCCGTCCCCACATCGGGCTGAGTCTGAGGATCGTCGCGATTAACCAGAATGTGTTTAGAGTGCTGATGGATCTCCATCTTGGCTGCCCGATAGTCGGCCATACCCTGATAGCGGTCCATGTGATCTTCCGAGAGGTTCAACACCACCGAAGCGACAGCACGCAGGCTGTGGGTAGTCTCCAGCTGAAAGCTGGAGAGCTCCAGCACACAAAGATCCATCGGTTGCTTGAGCAGCTCCAAAGCCGGTGTACCAATATTGCCACCCACTCCAACCTTGAGCCCCGCTTCAGCAATCATCTCCCCCACCAAGGTGGTTACCGTGCTCTTGCCATTGGAGCCGGTGATGACGATCACTGGTGTTTCAGTCTCACGCACGAACAGTTCGATATCCCCGACGATCTGCACACCACGCTCGGCCGCTGCCTTCAGTTCAGGGGTCGCCAGCGCAATCCCCGGGCTCGCCACGATCAGGCGAGCCTGCTTGAGGCGCACTTCATCAAGCCCGTGGATCAGCTCCACTTGCGGTGGTAGTTGCTCCTTGCCAGGCGGGTTAGCACGGGTATCCATCACCAATGGCGTCACGCCACGGCCGAGGAAATAGTCGACGCAAGATAGTCCGGTTTTGCCCAATCCGATGATGATGACCATGGTCTTATCGCACCTTCAGGGTGGCAAGACCCAACAACACCAGCACGAGGGTAATGATCCAAAAGCGCACGATCACGCGCGGCTCCGGCCAGCCCTTCTTCTCGTAGTGGTGATGGATCGGCGCCATGCGAAAAATTCGCACGCCGCGCAGCTTATATGACCCCACCTGCAGGATCACCGACAAGGTCTCCATCACGAAAACACCACCCATGATCACCAGCAAGAACTCCTGACGTACTAGCACAGCGATAGTGCCAAGCGCACCACCCAGCGCCAAGGAGCCAACGTCCCCCATGAACACCTGAGCCGGATAGGTATTGAACCAAAGAAAACCCAATCCCGCCCCGACAATGGCGGTACAGACGATCACCAGCTCGGAGGTATAAGGCACATAAGGAATATGCAGGTAGCTAGCAAAGTTGACATTACCAGTGGCCCAAGCGATCAGGGCAAAGCCCCCCGCCACCATGACGGTCGGCATAATGGCCAAGCCATCCAGACCATCGGTTAAGTTGACCGCATTTGAGGTGCCGACGATGACGAAATAAGTCAGTAGGATGAACATCAGGCCGAGCTGGGGCATCACATCTTTGAGGAAGGGCACTACCAGCTGGGTCTGGCCGTCATGAGTCGCGGTGGCATAAAGAAACAGTGCCACTCCCAATGCCACGGCGGATTGCCAGAAGTACTTCCAGCGCGCAATCAGGCCATCAGTATTCTTACGCACCACCTTGAGGTAGTCGTCGGCAAAGCCGATGGCGCCATAGGCGCCGAGCACAAACAGCACCAGCCAGACATAGGGGTTGTCGAGGCGGCACCAGAGCAGCACAGACGTGAAGATCGCAGCAATGATCATCAGGCCACCCATGGTCGGGGTGCCCCGCTTGCTGAGGTGGGACTCGGGGCCGTCGTTGCGGATCACCTGACCGAATTTCAGGATCTGCAGTCGGCGGATTAAGTGCGGCCCCATCCAGAGGGCAACCCCCAGTCCAGTGATGATCGACAAAATGGCGCGAAACGTCAGGTAAGAGAAGACGTTGAAAAAGGTAAAGTGCGGGGTAAGCAGCTCAGCCAACCAGACTAACATGGGGCAGACTCCTGATGGTCGTTGACCATGTTGACAATATCTTCCATGCGAGAGCCACGGGACCCTTTAACCAAAATCGAAATTTCCTGATGCGTATCAATCATGTGAGCAAGCACTTCAAACAACGACGCCTTGTTATCGAAATGTCGGCCCGCCGCGGCATCTGCGGTGTGGCGACTCTGTTCCCCCACTGTCAGCACGGCATCCAGACCGCGCTCGCGGGCATGACGGCCAACCCGGGCGTGTTGCTCGGCAGACTCATCACCCAGTTCCCGCATATCACCAAACACCAGCACCTTAAAACCGCCCATGGCAGTCAAGGCATCAATGCCCGCCAACACGGACTCCACGCTGGCGTTATAGGTATCGTCCACCAAGGTCAGTCCGCCCCAGCGCTGCACGCAGAAGCGCCCCTTGACCGGAGCCATCTGCTCCAGTCCCGCCTTGACACAGGCGAGGGATGCACCGAGGGCCAGACAGCCCGCGGCAGCAGCCAGTGCGTTGGCCACGTTGTGGCGGCCCGGAATCGCCAACGCCAGGCTCACTTCGCCCTGC
>NZ_PGGC01000043.1 GCF_002795305.1 Aeromonas cavernicola | reverse complement strand
TTTTATCGCCAGCTCGATGCCAGCGCTCGGGCCGTGATGATCACCATCACCCAGGCTAATCAGGTTAATCAGAGAGAGGAAACCAGCAGCAGGCCACCGATGCGCGCCGCCCACTGCGCTGGAAATTGACATAAAAATCAATTGAGTGGTAACGAACCCAAATCACGATCAAGGGATGAAAATAGATGTCGGATGAGACTAAACCCTATATGGTAATACCAGCCATCAGCATCAAGGACGAGATGATGACAACACCAAAATTAAAGTCAACAATCAGCCACTTACTCGTTGCTAGCTGCCTTTTTTCAGCGGGCATGAGCGTGGCCGCGGACGATCTTTCCATCTTGATCCACGGTGCGTCGATCCACAGCGATTGTCAGCAGGGCAAAAGCAAAAAAAGTAAGCGGTGTGATTTTAATGATATCAACCCCGGCTTAGGGCTGGCGCGGGTGATCGCCGGTAATCAACAGACCGGCAAGCTGGCCTTGCGTGGCGGTGCCTATTACGACTCGTTAGAAGAGTTGGCCTATTACGGCGCTTTCTCTTATCGCAAAGAGTGGTATATCACCCCTCATGTGTTTGCGGGGCTGGGGTTGCAGGCGGGCTATCTCAATGGCTCTGGCATGCACGGCCTCGCCGCGTTACCCATGGCGACCCTAGGCTATAAATCGTGGGCGTTAGAGATAGGTTACGCCCCCAAGGTGGATTTTGTGCCCGGCCGAAAACACGTGGCCGTGACCACCTTTTCCTTAAGGTGGACCCTGTAACGGCGCACAGCGCGAGGCGCGATAGCCGTTCCCCCCCCAAAAATGTTGCCAAGAGGCGGCCCACATCTTAGCTGTGGGCCGCTTGCGTTTGCGCAGGACGGATGCGCTTGCCGCGCCATGCAGCGGATAGGCGGCATGACTAGGTGGTATGACTAGGCGTGATGGATTGGAGCTTGATTGAGGTGGGATCGATGGATGTCAGGCCGATTGCCATGGTTGCGCAGCGTGTCACTGACCAGATTTGCCTGATCCCTCGCTGCGGGGCCACGGAGGGTGATTTTTGCCGTGACGGCCCGCGCAGCAAGATCGAACTGGCGATAAAAACTGCCAT
>NZ_PGGC01000042.1 GCF_002795305.1 Aeromonas cavernicola | reverse complement strand
AAAAAGCCAATAAAAACAATGCCATTCAGGCTTAACTGACTGGCATTAGGGGCTTGAGACTTCCTGTATCAAATAAATTTGATGCGATATGCAACACAAAAAGAAGTGTCCTGAGCCCCATCAGCATGACTATAAAAATACCGAACTTGTGAGCTTGAGACGGCATCACCATGATTAGGAGCCAGTGATGTCTCATCTTCCTATAGTATCATCGGCTAGATCACCACTGAGCGTCTCGCATCGCTCATGTTGCGACACACTGTCACCCTGCGAGTCGAAGAGGAGGCTGACTTTTTATCCCTCCAGCAGAAGCCATGTTGGCAAAACGGCTGATTGCTGCGTACTCGCCACCTACCGCCAATTTATTAGCCACATATTTTGCAAGAAGAGAACACGATGAGCATTTCTATCTACCTGTTAAAACCCTATTTTCAACAGCTACTTCGTCCTAGCCTACGGGGCTTGGCACGCACAGGCATCACGCCTAATCAGATTACGCTAACCACACTGCTACTGGCGATCCTTTATGGGGCTGCACTCACACTCATTCCGTCATCTGCACTCTGGTTTGGCTTGCCATTCATACTGTTACTACGCATGGCACTAAATGCCTTGGACGGCATGCTAGCCACGCACACCGAACAGCAGACTCCGCTAGGAGCTCTGCTCAATGAACTGTGCGATGTATTAGCTGATTTGGCGCTCTACCTGCCCTTTGCACTGCTGACAGAGATTACTACACCACTGCTGTTGACCGTCGTTTTATGCGGATTACTCGCCGAATTTAGTGGCGTACTGGCGTGCACTATCGGTGCTACGCGCCGCTTCGACGGTCCCATGGGGAAAAGCGATCGCGCGTTTGCATTCGGGCTACTCGCTGTGATGGTTTGGAGCAGCGTTGAGCCCCTGTGGCTCAACGGCGTGCTCATCATCATGCTGCTCTTAACAGCAAGAACCATATTCAATCGGTTACATCAGGCGCTAGCTTGTGCGCCGTCGACACCGTAAATATGCCGTCTAATCCAATCAACGTCGCCACCTTACGACAGCCAGCTAAATTGACCAAGGCGTCCATTTCAGCCTGTGGACGAGGGCGCATCCGCCACGCCTTGCCTAAGTGATTAGTCAGGGTATGAGCAATTGTATTCAATTGGGGATGCCAAGGCTGCGCGGTATAGAGCAGCACACCATCAGGCTTTAATGAAGCACAGACCCCGCGCAATGACCGCAATACCATATCGTTATCGCTAAAAAGCTCATACAAACCAGACACAATCACAATATCGTACTGCGACTCCTCTCCTTGATAACTAGCTGGATCAAATGCGTCTCGCTGGAGATAGCTAATATTGGCGTTAAGACCTAATTGCTCAGCAAGCGCTTTCGCTCGCTGCAAATTGAACGGGCTAGCATCGCACAGCGTGACTGAGATCGGCTTATGCTGATATCGCTTTATCGTTTCGAGTAAATAGCGACCCGACCCTGCAGCGATATCCAAGATCCGTAGCGGCTTATCCCGTAATATGAGTTGCTCTGCTAATAGCTGCTGCAATTGGTGTTTTCGCACGCGGATACCATGCCAGCCAACGGCATCCAGATAGAGTCGATCAATTAACTTACCAATCCCAAAACGGCCATTGGCCTGATTACGATAGACGTAGTCAAGTGATTCACCTGAATCAAAACCATGGGTGAGCCCGATCTGCATTCCCTGACTCAATGGACCAAAACGAACTAGTAAATACCGCAATAATGCAAACCAACGCTGGCCTAGTAGATGCTTTTTTTCATTCTGCTGTAATGCTTGGTACAACACAGCACTAGCGCTCTTCTTATCAGCAGTCATATAACTCTCAGGAGAAAGCAAGGGGGCTTTAAAACACCCTTCAATAAAACGCCGACTCTCACTGACTGCGCTAGAAATATCTTTTTCATAAAAAACAGCATGGCGGTATTTAGGCAATTTCACATAACGTTTTAATGGTGATGACAACTGCTTAAAAAAATGGAACTGTGGACTTTCACTTACCACATAATCTTTATCTGCCACTAACATCAATACCGGCGTGTCAATCGCTGCTGCATTATAAAGAATACGCTGGGCTGTATCCGCCAGCTCTAACAATATCTTTGCTGAAATTGATTTGGTAATGAGTGGGTCAGCCTCATAAGAGTGAACTTGCTCACGAGAATGTGTCAGCATACTTGGCCGAATATAGCTATCCACGAATATATCTTTTTTAAAACAACGTAACAGTCGCAGGGCTGGTTTAGCCAATGGTATATATAACTTAATATTAAAGGCCGCCGCTGCCATAATCACACCACGCACTCGTGGGGCATAATCGTGCAGCCAAGTTGCAGCTACGACAGCACCGATGCTATTCGCCACAACTAATACATCACCAATCGCAAAATCATATTGCCGACAAATATAATGAACAAATGCATCAAGATCCGCGACTAAGCAAGTAAAACTAGTCGCATCTCCCCGCTCACCTGGTGAATGACCATGACCTCGTGCATCATATGCAAAAGCATAATCTTCAGGTCGACATAGTTCACTCAACAATCTTCTAATACGACCTGAATGCTCATGCCCTCGATGTAAAAAAATAATTGCCCGTGGGGTGACATCACCATCATTTATATTACTTGGCTGCCATGCTCGATAAAATAAGTTCATCCCATCGTGAGAGATAAAGCTGGCCTCTTTCTCACACCAAGAAGACACCTGTTGTTGTTTCATACATGTTCCAGCCTAATAAATGATAAGTAATAATAGGTAAAGTATTGGCGCCGTCATAGTTAGGCTATCAACCCTATCTAATATTCCACCATGACCAGGAATAAGATTCGAAAAATCTTTAATACCCATAGCACGCTTTGCTGCTGAAAAAGAAATATCTCCGAAAAAGCCAGCAAGTGCCAATAGTAGCGATAAGATTACCAACACCTGCCAATCTGCCAGATTCAAATACAAGCCTAGCGATAACGATACAATCATAGAGAGGCAGATACCGCCAAACAAGCCGATCCATGTCTTGTTAGGACTTATGTTTGGCACAATTTTTTTCCGACCGAGTGTTTTACCAAAAATGAATTGTCCAATATCATTTAAGGCGGTAACAGCAAATAAATATAGTAACCAATCAGCATTGTTTTTCGTAGCTAGCGGCATATTAATCAAACCCACTAAAACCAAAAATAATAATAATGTAAGACTAAATACCCCCCACAACAACGTCGTTTTATGACGATTTTTAATGAAAATAAATAATAACGTAAGAATCAATCCCACTAAACACAAAATAGCAATATTACCCAGCATCCCAAAATAATAAAACGTCAAATTTATAACTATCATTAACAAAGCTTTAAATATAAACCCATGGGATAAATATGGTGTGTATTGTGCTAATTCAATCGCCGCCAATGTACATATTAGTAAGGCTAAGCCAACAATACCCATAGGATAAAATAATAATGCAGCACTCACTACAGGAAATATTCTCCACCATGAGTAGACTTGCGCTCGCAATTGAATATGGCGATCACCATTAAATCTTTTGGCTACCACCAAGGTGACACTACCCAGCATCAGGTATAGCAATGCCATCACAACAAATATTGGCCGGTCAATATGGTGTAAATCGAGTAACTCAATAGGGATGCTCAAGCTCCCCCCTAAGCCAATATTGTCGCTGTCTAAACATATTTGTTAATCCAATCAAAAATAATAGTCACCTCAACTAAGGTTGGCTGAGACAAGCTAATATAAGGAGCGAGGTTCAACCGTATCTAACTAGCATTTTTATTGGCTTAATCATAAAACGGGCAACCATTAATTAATAGCATTTCATATAAAAAAATCGAATATATTATAAATATTTAAAGAAAAACAACCTAATTAACTTAGTCTATCAATAATTACATTGTAGCTGTTAGATAATAAACAACATCAGCAACACATCACTGCTGATGTTGTCATTAATTAAATGGCTTGGCTTGGTTTGGGTCTGGTAGCTAATCTTAATGCACAACATAAAGCCAACAAGATATGCAATTAAGTCCCACCCATCAAAATGATTACCGATCGCAATCCGTAGCAGCTTATTCTCTATATTCAGCAGATCCACCAAATGATAATACTGAGCTAACTCAATAACAAAACTAAATAGCAACACGGCCAATGCCATCAACCACGCTTCTTTCATTACTATCATTTGTAACAATGAAAATAATAACAAAACTATCATTACATCACTTAAAAAACCTCGCCAAAACCAGCCCTGTGCACAACATCCAATCAAAACGATAAGTAGACTACTGATAATGAATGTTAAGCCAAATCGATATCTCATTATATTACCCCATCCAGTAGGCTTGACACCCTCTATCTGGTACGCAGCACCTAATAATATAGAAGTTACCTTACGTTTAATTACTAATTTGATTACAAACCGATCAGTAATTAAAAGTAACTAAACTAACCGTTATGCCAATATATCGTGCGTGATAGACTCATTACTAATAGTGATGCCAGCTCCATGTTATGAAAGCGGCATCACTATCTACAGCGGCTAATACCTCCCTTGCAATGAGCTTACTGACGCCTATCTAGTACGATATGGCGATGGCCATCAAGGGGCTTACCCAGCTTGGCCGCTGCCAGAGCCAATCACGATTCCCCCACAATCGATTGCGGTACCTGTCACCGCAATGGGCTTGCCATTGACCAGCACCGAGCTAATGCCACCCGCGATCGCTCGGGGGTGAGGAGGATGGTTCGGTTTATCGTGAGGCGCTAAGGGATCGCCTTGCCGCGCAACAGGCTTACCGTCAAGAAACACATCCGGGCTGGCACTGATCACTGGTGTTGGATGAAATCCGTCATGATCTGTTCCCATATCCCCTAGCAGCACGATAGATGGCGCCATATCACTCTCCTTATTAAATTAACCGCTGATTAGCGCCCTGCTGGTAGACGACGCTGCAACTCATAAAGTTTGGCTCCCCACCCTTGCAGTCTTTGCGAGAGCACCGCCACCTCTTGCTCGGTGCTTTCTCCTTGGCGTACTTTCATGCCAAACTGTTCGGCGCTACTGATGGGCTTACCAACCAGTTGTAACATCTCATAAACCTCACCCTTGAGATACGAGAGGGTAACAGTCTTGCGTTCGCGCTCTAATCGTTTCAGCTCATCAAGCAGACTCGTTAAGCGCTTGGCCACGGCCTGCTCTTGCGCAACAGGGCGGATCAGCACTTGCTCTTGCGCAACTTGCAATTGCTGCTGCCACTTCTGACTAAGGCCCTTGATGGTGGTCGATGAGGGATAGATGGCCTGCATCATATTCAGCAGTGCCTCCCCTTCTTGCCATGGCGAAGAAGGGGAACGTTGTGGCAGCTGCTCCAAGCGCAACGAGAGCTCGGACATTAACAACGGCTCGGCCTCGCGCAGGTGCTGTTCACTGATACTGGCTTTCGCTTGTGCCGCCAATTCATAACTGGCCAGCGCTGGGTTTTGCAGCGCTTGCTCAACCCGCATCAGTGGGCGATCACCTTCTACAAACCACCAAGCGGCAGCGGCGACGGCGCCGCCGAATATCATCCCCGCCGCCATCCCACCGATAAACCAGCGGCCATGGCGAGGCGCAGGTAAGGGACGCACCTTGAGTAAATTACCTGATGAAGTTCTGATCATCGGGGCCGGTGACATTGGCAGCACTAATCGCCGATCTTCGTGGGCTTGACCGGTTTCACGAGCAGCAGCGGAGGCTGGCGCAACATTAAGTTGCCGGTCAGGCACCGCCTGATGAGCGGGCCTAAGTTCAGCCGTGCTTACCGTTCCGACAATCCGACCATCTGGCGTTTCAACCGCCATGGCAGGCTCTTCAAACAGCCCTGTGTAACTTTCCACGTAGTGCAGCAAATTCTCGACCCGTGGCACTCGTCCGGTGACTTGGGTGTGCAGAGCCTCAGCCAAGATATGCAGTGCATGTTGAATGCGATGAAACAGCGCACTGTGCTCAAGGGTGACTGGGCACTGGCGCAACACGTCACTGACTCTGGCAATAAACCAGTCCATCTGCTCAACGCGGGCTCGTTCCTGATGACGTGAGGGCCAAAAATGATCCCAATGATCGCTCACGAGGGCGGCCAAAATATCCAGTCCATCGGCAAACCCTTGCAGTCCATCGACATGAGTCTTGGCCAAGGTGTAGTAGAGGCACGTTTGCAGATCCGCCCCATTGAGCTCAAGCACTCGGGTCGATAACTGCACGATCTTATCCCAATCAACCACTGGCCGAGAGGCGTGACTGAGTTTGTTTATCTCTAAGCGTATGGCGTCAAATTCGGCCAACATTCGGGGATCTTGTCCCACTTTCAGCGTAGTAAGCATGGCAGTATCCAAGGGGTGGGGAACCTCCCCACCCACAGGTAATTAATAGAGTGACTGAGGCAATCTGAACTGACTAAACAGACCGCCAGTGAAGGGGTTTTGCACACTGTCGGTGTATACCCGATAGGTCATAGAGCCCTGATCCACAGGGAAGCGCACATCGAATGTCGCCTCATTCACCTGGGTCAGCTCCCCTTTATCCATCAAGCGGAACATCGCCCAAGGTCCAACATAACCTTCACTGCGCGGGGATCGCTCAGTGGCGGCTGGCACCAGAGTGATCTTGCTCTCAGCGCCATCACGCATGGTGTTTGGCCAGACCAATGGCACCTTGGTGCGACGACCGTGGGCATACTCCAGCAGCTGGCCATCCAGATTGATCACACTGCGTCGTTTGTTAGCGGTCAGCTCCAACGGTTCAAGGGCAAACTGCACTTCCAAATTACCCTGCTGACTGAAGAAGATCTCGCGGATCCGTGCCGCCCGCTCCAACTGTCTGAGCAACTCAGTTTGGATCGGTGAGCTGAACTCACCCTTGAGCAGATCGCCTTCCACCATCGGCTTAAGGTTGCCCTGATAGAAGCTATCCAAAATACCGCCCGGTGCAAAAAAGCGCTCCATCTCAGAGAGTGACGCATCTTTCGCTGAGCGGGGATTGAACGGATAACGGCCAGCTAACTCACTATTAAACGGCGCCAATACCTTGTCTTGCCACTCCTGATTAAGAGATGACATGGCCAGATCGATCACCAGCTGTGAACTTTGGTCTGCCAGCTGCCCGACCCAGCGATTAAGTGGCGCGGGTAAATTGCGCGCATATTGTTGCAACGAGAACACCGGATCGGCGTACTTGTTGGTCAAGCGCACCTGCATCGCCTTCAGAGCCGACTGCCCAGGCTGACTGGCATTGACGATCACCTCCAGATACTGCTGCAGCTCGACCAGTTTCTGATTCACCTCTTGGATCAACGGCCCCTGAGTACCGCGAGCATTGAGGACTGAGTTGGTGCTCATAAATGCCCGACCAATACTGGCATTGATGGCCTGGCCAGGATCCCCTTCCGTATCAGACAACTTACGAATCCGGGTGTTGTCTTCAAGCGACGCTAACACCCGCAAGAAAGGCTGGTCGCTGCCGGTGATGCTCTCCAGCACATCCAACGCCTGCTCGGGGCTGGTCAATGGCTGCACGTCCAAGTTATTAAGCAGCTGCTTCCAACGGTTGATGTAATCTGCGCTGTAGTGCTCGTTGATCTTTCTGGTGATGTCTTGACGATCGGCATCACTGAGCTGGCTGAGCTTACTCTGCCCCAGCACCCAAGCATCCATCGCCGTCAGATCGACCAACGCCTTATCCTGCTTAACGAAGAAGTCATTGAAGCCAGACCAGGTCAGCAAACTGGGCACCAAGCCAGTCTGTTCATTGCGCAGCGCAAACACCGCATCAAAGCTCGGGCCGACTTCATCGCGCACATCCAAATCTGGTGGCAGCGCATCCCCTGCTTTTACCTTCAGGCTTTCGTACACCCGCTGATACATGGGCAACTTGCCAAGTTCGCGCTGCGCGCCGTAAATGGGATCTTTAAAGGGAATAAAGGTGTTTATCGCGATCGGATCTCGGGCTGCGCGAGCGGCGGACCAATTGGTATGGTCAAGGGCGTAATCAAGGTGCCCCATTAACTGCTCCTGCACTGGGCCTTGGCCAGGGAAGGCGCGCTGCCAGCGGTTTGCCATAAACTGCTCGACTAACTCTTTGTTACGGCCCGACGCATCATCCAGCATCCGCATCACCCGCAAGATAGCCAGCTTCTCTTCGCTACCTGCTGGGGCCTGATTTAAGTCGTCCAGCAGCCCTTGCATCTGCGCTGGCATAAAACGCTGATTCAACAGCTGCAGGTAAGAGCCTTCGACATAAGGGCCAATCTCATCCCCTTGATAGAGGCCAAGATCGGCAACCCATGGCGTCCGATCACGGTAATTACCAAACGAGAGCGTGGCTTCACGAATAAGATTCAAACGTGGAAGCTGACGCACCCCAAAGGCCTGCTCATCCGCCACTTCATTGGTCTGCATAAAGGCCTGCGCATTGGTCAATACGTTACGGCCAGCCTCTTCGTTGATCCGGTAAAAATAGTGCCATCCGCCAATCAACAGGGCAGAAAACAGCGCCAAGCAGCTCAGCCCAATAGCCATCCGCCGGCGACGATAGAGGGTATGTAATCGGTTCTCACCAGCCAGATGCGCTTCAGGGAAGATGATGGAAGAGAACAGCTTGCGGACGAAATAGGTGGTTGATTCCCCATCTAATGCCTGATTGATTGGCTCGGGCAAGTTGTAACGACGGGCCGTGGCAATGGCAAACGCATCACTTGGCACCCCACGTTGATAGACGGAGCTGACATAAAGGCCACGGACGATCAGCTGTTTATTCTCCTCCTGCTGCAACATCTCGGTCAGCAGATCCACCGTATAGTCTTTCAGGCCAGCAAGTTGGCGTACGAATGAAAACAGGGTATTACGCTGCTGGTTATCGAGCTGGCTTTGCATCAGCTGTGGCAACTGCTGATTAAGATTGCTGACCCATTGGTCCCAGAAATGCGCAATGTCATCTAGCCAGGTTTTACCTTGGCCATCACCCAGCTTAAAGGTGACACCTAACACCGCTTCACGGGCCTCTTTATCAAGGTGCTCGTAGGCCATGTTAAAGCCACTAAGCTGGTCTAGCTTGGTCAGGGTGATGTAGATCGGCAACCGAGTATTGATGTTGCTAGCAAGCTCTTGCAAACGAGTCCGCATCAACTGGGCATAGGTCTTACGTGCAGAGACGCTCGCCTCACATAACCATGCCAAATCGACTGTTACCACCAAGCCATTGAGGGGCTGGCGTCGGCGATGTTCACTGAGCCAACTGAGGAGATGAAGCCAGAGTCGGTGATGCTGCTCCAGATTTTTCTCTTGCTCTTCATCCCCCAACGCCAACAGCTCACCGGCCGGATCAAGCATCACCGCCTGTTCACCCAGCCAGCAATCGATCATCTGCTTATGGGAGACCTCCCGCAGTTCACTATCGAGTCTTGGATTGAGTTTATTGGCCGGATTTGCACGATGGATAAGGCTCGTCTTACCGCTACTTGGTAGGCCCAATACCAGATACCAAGGCATCGCATAGCGGGCACCTTTCCCTAAATGCTGACCCAATGCATGTAACCAGCGGTCCAAGAACAGAGCCTGCTTGTTAACCGCCTCCTGCAGTGGATCGCTGGTCTGCTCCGCCAGACGAGCCTGCTCTGCTTTGAGCTGCTGCATGTTGCGCCATACCCGCCATGACGCCACGCCCAGCAGCAACCAGAGCCAAAGTAAGGTGAAGACGACACGGCCCCAGAGCGATGCAAACGGTTTAACTTCACGGATCTCAAGCCGTGGCCCAAGCCACCACACCAAGATCAGCGCACTCACCCAAAGCACTATCCCTAGCAAAGGCCAGGAGGGTTTCAATTTCGGCAACTGTTGCCGCAAAAAGGTAAACATGGTTTTAAACATATGTTGTCATTCAACTCCGACTCAATGACTCATTGCGACAATAGGGCGCGATGGTGTTCTACCCGGCTAACGAGCCCCGGTTCCCATTGCGCCAATCCCAAGCGATCTGCCTCTTGCCACAAATGTTGATAGTGCTGGCGAGCCAGCGCATTCATGCCTGCTTGTTCCAACAATTCTGCATGTACCAACTGAGCGTGGAAACGCGCTCTCGGTTCGGTGAGCTGGGCTAATCGCTCATCGAGTAAGGTCAGGGCCGCGGCCACCCCCTGCTCGCTATGGCGCATCGCCACCTCCTCTGCCAAGCTCGCCGCGCCGCCATCACTACTGCCGCCTTTCACTGGCTGTAACCACTGGCTACAGGCTGGCGATAAGAAAGGGCTACCATCGCTGAACGTCAATTCGCGCAGGGCGGGAAGCCGCTGTAAAAAGTGATCAAGCTCCTGCATGATGGCCTGCGCCACTGCCGCAAATCCGAGCTTTTGCGCCACCCCAGCTGACAGGTGATGCCCCTCGAACCAATAAGGCGCCAAACTCAGGCTCTGCTCGATCCGCTGCCATAACGCCAGATCCGGCGTGCCTATTGCACTGCGATACTCCACCACCATATCGACCGATATCGGGGCCAACTGGGTTTTATTCCCTTGGGCCGCTAGCGGTGGCGTGGTGATCCCCGCCCACATCGCATGCCGGCGCAGGCGATAACCCACCGCAGCCTCTGGCTGGCGCTCAATCAGCAGCTGCGCGACATTGAGCAGAGTTTGCCGCCAAGCGCGATCGCTTGAGCTGTCAATATCCACGCTGGCGCGCTTAGCAACCTCGTTGGCAGGGGCTAGCGCCGTCTTGGCTGACGCGGCAGGATCAGACTCAGCCCCTGCACCAACATTGACATTCGCTTGTACGGCTTGCTGGCGCTGCGCCCGTTGTAGCCCCATTAATAAGGGCTCCAGCAGCTCGCCCTTATCAGGACAACATGCCAGCCACTGCGCGGCTAACTGCTCCGCTAAGGACAATAACTGGGCTAACTCTGCAGCCGAAGCGCTCTCACTGACCCGCGGTAGAGTGCCCTCAAAGCGCTTAATAATTTGCAGCATCAGCCGCTGTTTTTGGCTGATGTTCGCAGGCCACGCCCGCAGCCAATAGGCTTGTAACCATGCCGTTAGCAAGCTCAGCGCCGTCCCCAGTGGCGTCGCTTTAGCCGGGTGCTGCAAACAACGCAGCAGCTGGGCCACGACTCGCATGTCTTTGGTGCGACTCTCCAGCAGCACCAAGCAAGCCTCAGCAACAGCGTTGAGATCAACCTGGCTGTGGGCCAAGGATCCCAGCTTGACCAGCTCGCCCTCCACATAGTCCCAACGCGGCTCATCGGCCGGCACTGCCGCGCTGATCTGCGACTCGGGCAAGCTGGTTAACAAGCGAGCACACCAGGGGGGTTGATGACTCATCTCGCCCCCTACCAGCGACACTGCTGGCGCAGTGGCTGCAGCGCCTCTTGCAAGCCAGTGAGGTCGATCCGCAACTGGGCACCTTGATTGGCGCCCAGTTGCAACTCACGATGACCGATCCAGCGTTTGAGCTCTTCGATAGCGGGCAAGCCGCGGCCATACTCCAGCAACAGCCCCTGATCGCGGATAAACCAGTTTTGTGCACGGTTGCTGGCTTGGCCATCCAGCGCCAGCTGAACGCCCTCGGCCTGCCATGGGGTATCGAGTCGCAACCGAATGTGGGTAATGCTGTCAACACAACCAATGGCCAAGGTTGCCCCACGCAGCGCGGGGCGGGTCAGGGTCGCACTGCCACTGCCTTCATCTTGCTGCAGTAAAAAGGCGGGACTGTCGGGAGTGCGGGTCTGCTCTTGCGCCCAAATGGCTTGCCAAGCAGCGGACTTGACTGCCCCACCTGGTGAGCCCGGCTGGTTACTATTGCCGATAGCGTCATAACAGGCTAAGCGCACCAGCGGCGCCGCTTCACGCTGACATGCCTGCCAGCGCTCACCGTCCAGCACCGGGGCGGCGGCACCGGTCGCCAACAGCAACGGCAGTATGCCGAGGATACTCATCAGTTAACCTCCAGTTTCTGGCATTTGTGATCCAGAGTACGTTTGGGAATATTTAGGCTCTCGGCCACCTGCATTCGGTCACCTCGGAAATAGCGCAGCCGCGCCCCAATCACCGATGCCTCATATTGCTGCATGGCCAACCGCAGATCTCGGATATGGTTGTAATCGTCTAGCGCTGGCGGCAACCGAGCACTGACCCGATCCCGTAATTCAGGGGGTAAGGCATCCAGTTTCACCTCACCACCGCTGCGGCTATGGGCATAGGCCACCTCCAGCAAATTGCGCAACTCCCGCACGTTACCGGGAAAGTCATAGCCTTGCAGCTGCTTCAAAAACGCCTTATGCAGCGCCACTGGAGGCTTGTCATCCTGCGCAGCAAAATGGGCCAGAAAGTGCTGGCACAACACCGGCAAATCATCCATTCGCTCACGCAGCGGGGCGATCAACAGCAAGCACTGACAAAGCCTGTGGTAGAGGTCTGCCCGAAAGTGGCCCTCCTCCACATGGCGACTGAGTGGCTGGTGGGTCGCGGCGATAAGACGAAAATCGGAGTGGCTCTCTTGCTCCGCGCCAAGGGGTCGGTAACTGCGGGTTTCCAGCACTCGCAGCAACTTGGCCTGCATGGCCAACGGCATATCCCCCACTTCATCGAGAAACAGAGTGCCGCCGTTAGCCTGGGCCACTAGACCAATCTTGTTGGTCAGCGCCCCAGAGAAGGCCCCTTTCTGGTAGCCAAACAGCTCGCTTTCAATCAAGTTTTCTGGGATAGCCGCACAGTTAATGGCCACAAAAGGCTTGGCTGCACGATCGGAACACTGGTGTACTAGCTGGGCGACCACCTCTTTGCCGCTGCCGGTTTCCCCTTGGATCAACACGCTGAGCTTGTGCCGACCCGCCTGACTGATCTGCTCGCGCAGCCCACGGATCACCGCCGACTGGCCGACCAGCTGCTCGGTTAGCCGTTTCTCGTGCTGGCGCAGCCGCTCCCCTTCGCCCTTGATCTGACGTAACGAGTCGCGCAGTACACTCTGATCCCGCCGCACGCGCCCCAGATCACGGATCAAGGTCAATTGGTTGCAAAACACCTGCGCCAACTGAGTAAGCTCTGCGCCTTGCGCCCAATCGGTCAAGGTAGCACCATTATCGAGCAACGCCAGCACCGCCAATGCCTTGCCGCTGCTGTCGGTCAGTGGCAGCGCGTGCAAACCACAGCGTTGACCAAGCTTGCTAAACAGGGTGCGAAACTCAGCGTGCTCGATCCGGGCTCCGCCATGTAGCGAATCCCAGGTACAGGGCTCTGCCCGCTGCAGCACATGGGCCAGCGGATGAGAGAAGTCATCCACCACCAGTGCCAGTTCTACCGCCTGCCCATTCACCCACCCCGTGCACGCCAACTGACGACCGCTGACATCCAGCATCCCCAGCAAGATGCCCTTGGGCTGAAAACTGGCATTCAGGGTTGATAGCCACCAGTGGCACAGGTGCGGCTCGTCACGCTGGGAGGTTAACGCCAGCGCAAAGGCGAGGGCCTGCTCCATGATTAGCCCTCCACCTCGGCCACAAATTGGTGATCCACCACGGCAAAGCGAACGCGCGCAATCGGCTCACCCGCCGCAACTCGCTGTAACAGCTGCAAGGAGACCGGCGGTAACAAGGCACCGTCGATCACCGATTCCAGCATCCGCGCTCCGTTTTCACTGCGATTAGCGCGGCGTAAGATCTCCTCGGCAACGGATGGCTCCACCGTCACCTCAGCACCGAAGCGCTCGTTGAGCAAGGTGACCAGTCGCTTGAGCTTGCCGCCGACAATTTGCACCATGGTGTCATGACCCAGTGGCAAATAGGGGATCACTTCCATCCGCGCTAATAGCGCCGGTTTGAAAAACGCCGCCAACTCTGGGTAGAGCGCATCCTGCAGTTCATCGGGTTGCTGGGCATAATCGACGATGGTCTGGAAACCCAAGTTCGAGGTCAGGAAAAACACCACGTTCTTACAATCGATGACACGGCCTTCACCATCGGCCAGTTCACCCTTGTCAAACGCCTGATAGAAGAGGTTGAGCACATCGGGGTGGGCTTTCTCCACTTCATCGAGCAACACCACAGAGTAAGGTTTCTGGCGGATGGCCTCGGTTAACACGCCGCCCTCACCAAATCCCACGTAACCGGGAGGAGATCCAATCAGGCGCGACACCGTGTGCTTCTCTTGGTATTCGGACATGTTGATGGTGGTAAGGTATTGGCGCCCACCAAACATCAGATCGGCAATTTGCAGCACGGTTTCAGTCTTACCAACCCCGCTTGGCCCCACCAATAAAAAGGCACCAAGGGGCCGGCCAGGCCGACGCAGGTCAGCACGCGCAGTCAATAGATGCTTGTGCAAATGAGACACCGCCACCTCTTGACCCTTAATAAGCTCGCCCAGGTACTCTGGCAGGCGGGTCACTACGTCGAGCTCCCCTTGCGAGATGCGGTTGAGCGGCACCCCTGTCCATTCGGCGATCACCGCCGCAATCTGGGTTTTATCCACATGGGCCGACACCAGCACTTCATCTTGCTGCAGGGCGGCCAACTCCTCCTCAAGCCCTGCCAAGGTGGCAGCGGCTGCTTTCAGATCGAGCGGTGCGCCGATCAGTGCAGGCGCATCAGATGGCGCGCCTTGGCCTCGGTCATCGGCCAGCAAGGCAGCACGCAGCTCAACAATCTGATGCACTAACTTTTGTTGCTGCTGCCACTGCGCTTCTTGATCTTGCAGTTCTGCTTGGCACGTCTGTTGGTCCGCTTGGAGTTGAGCTAACCGTTCGCTGTTATCACCCAGTCCAATCAGGGTTTGGCGCTCTAGCTGGCGGATCTCCAGATCGCGCTGACGCAGGGCGTTTTGCAGATAGCTGACGCGGCGGGGGGGGGTTGTTAGATTAATGGCGACCCGAGCACAGGCAGTATCGAGCACATCGATGGCTTTATCAGGCAGCTGGCGACCAGAAATGTAGCGCGCAGAGAGCTGGGCGGCGGCGTGCAGCGCCTCTTCATCGATCAACACGCCATGGGCTTTTTCATAGATGCTGCGCAGACCCCGCAGGATCACGGTCGCCTCTTCAGCGTTAGGCTCACCCACTTTAACCAGTTGGAAGCGACGGGACAGGGCCGCGTCTTTCTCGACATACTTTTTGTACTCGCTCCAGGTGGTCGCGGCGATGGTGCGCAGCTCACCACGGGCCAGTGCCGGCTTGATCAGGTTAGAGACATCCAGCCCACCCGCCTGATTGCCTGCCCCAATCAAGGTGTGTGCCTCATCAATGAATAAGATCACGGGATTGACCGCGTCTTTCACTTCTTGCATCACCCCTTTAAAGCGCTTTTCAAACTCTCCCTTGACCGATGCCCCAGCCTGCATCGCGCCCAGATCCAAGGTCATCAGATCCACACCACGCAGTTTTTCTGGCACTTGGCCCGCCACAATCCGCAGGGCCAGACCTTCAATCAGCGCACTCTTACCGACTCCGGCCTCACCCACCACGATGGGGTTATTCTTGCGACGACGAGAGAGAATATCGATCATCAAGTCAATCTCGTGATCTCGGCACAATACCGGATCAAGGCGACCTTGGCGGGCCTGCTCGGTGACATTGACGGTAAAACGCGCCAGCAAGCTGGCATCAGCAGGCAGCGCCGCTTGTGTCGCTACGCCACTGGCAGAAACAGTCACTTGAGTCTCCGCAGACTCCTTGACCCACTCATCAAACTGCTGGCGCAGCAGCTCACGGTTAACATTGGCGAGCAGCCGAGTGACGGAGGTAGGCAAGTAACGCTGAGGGGTCATTAATAGCACCAGCAGCATGACACCGCTGCGCAGCTGGGCATGTTGTAGCTCAGCCGAGGCCAACAACCAGCTGTCTTGCAGCCACTCCACCAACAGCGGGGAGAAAGAGGGATAGCCTTGGCCATAACCGCTATCAGCCGCAGCCGGCTGCAACAGGGTCTTGAGCTCATCCAACTCAACGTCAGCACGCTTGAGGATCACTCGGACATCCGAGAGCGGGGTATCGAGCATTTTGAGCAGCAGATGCTCAATACGGATCTCGGCCCCCTGATGGTTGACGCAAAGGGCGGCCGCCTCTTCCAACATATGGCGGCAAATGGGGTTTAGTCTTTCCACCAGAACCGGCAGTTCAATACGAATCACGGAACGCTCTCCTTGCTATTGTAATAATTCGCCCAGTTGACGTACCACGTCCTGGGTCTGGTTGCTGAGTTGATGGTGATAGAGGCCGAAAATCGCCGAGAGGATCACCATCCCCCCGATGATGACGCTGCGCAAAGAGAGTTGCTTTCGCAGCTGATAGCGAGAAGCCTGACGACCAAGATCAAGATGAAATACGCTAGGGGCATCGCCGCCAACGTCAGATAACAGCAGCTTGTGCAACTGTTTGACGATCCGCTCAAACTCATCGCGCCCTTGGGTGATCACCTTGTAACGCCCTTCAAAACCAAGGCATAAGCACAGATAGATAAACTCCAAAATATCGCGATAACGCTTGGGGTCCTCTTGCAGACGGGCAAGCAGCACAAACACTTTTTCGCCGCCCCATGTCTCATTGTGGAATCGCGCCAGCAGTGAGTGCTGTGACCATTGGCTTTGGCTGCCCCACTGACGGCCCATCACCGCTTCATCAATAAAGGTGCAGAGGATGTAACGAAACGAGAGGAGTACCCCGTTTTCATAGCCTTGGCTTAGCAGCTCTTGCTCGATAGCTTGGATCTCATTGACAACACGGCCATAGAGCGCATCAACCCGATCATATTGCTCCAACTGACGAACCCGTTGCACTAAGCCCAGCAATGGCGTCACCGCATCGATCATCGGGTTAATACTTTGACCCCGTAGTCGAAACCAGTAATCGGAATCCATGTCCATCAAGGTTGCGCCAGCAAACAGATGCTGCTCAACCACAGCCTGACTCAGTTGATCGGAATTATCTGACTTAAATGCGTCAGAATTATCCGATGGTAATACGTCAGAATTATCTGAATTTGCCAGTTTAGTATTTACAACCGGCATTTCATCATTGTTCATTTTTATGCTACCCGTGCTAACTTGGCGATGCGCAATATGTACCACATCTTACCATCAAATGGCTCCCTAATATAAAGTAGATATTCTATTGTTATGAGTCCTCGTCCCTAGCCAGTACGCTATCGCCACCACCAAAAAAGAATCTATCTTTATGATTTTTATTAATAAAAAATAAAAGCATTGGGCCATAAAATCGCACGTAACAGCCACCCATCTTGCCACCTAACGCTAAAACCAGAACCTCACTTCCTAATTGAATATATTTGTTGTCATGATTTAAAAATAAATAAATCAATATAGATAGTTCCTCAGCAACATGGCTCATCGTCTTTGCCTAAATATTAATAATGGCTTGCCGTCATAATTGTTTAACAGGCGCTGAGCTCGCCCCTTGACATCGCTCACTCAAGCGGCGAGTCAATGGGCCTTGTTTGCTGCATCGGTCAGCAAAGCCTGATTTAGTACCTATCCCAGTCAGCGTGATTGGTCCACTTAGAACCTATCTCTGTAGGCGTTATTGGCGCGGCGCCCTCTTTAATACTCACAGGAGCGGGCTCACATCGCGCACAGAATCCGCAGCCTATCGTAGTGCGTGAGGATTTCGAGCACGACAGGGCCAAGATAGTTAGCTAAATAGCCTAATGGGATAAGTGCTGAGTGCCCCAGATCCGTTCATCCTCTCATGCCACAACCCGACCGATTTGTTCAATCAAGCCCATCCAATAGCCCGTAGCGACTTTTTGTGGCGGGTCTGCAACAATGACCGCAACGCCTGATAAGCGCTCAACATCCATCGTGAGCTGCCGAGTTCAACATCAGCAGTGATGCTACCGAGCGCAACATCAGCACTTGACCAAGGCGTCAGATGCCAACAGACCGATCTTAAAAAGGAGACTCTATGACCGCTCCCTCCCTGTTAGCCCCCACTATCGCCCGCGATGTGCTGGATCACGCACTGCGCCTAGGGGCCGATTTTGCCGAGCTGTTTGTCGAGCGCAAACGTCGCAGCCAGCTTAGCTTGCTCTCCCGCCAGATTGAGAACATCAGCGGCGGCCTCGATTTTGGCATCGGCGTGCGCTTGTGTTACGGCCATAAGGTGCTGTATGGCTACACCAATCTGACCGACCGTGATGAGCTGCTGCGCATCGTCACCCTGCTAGCGGCCAAAGATCGACGCGATCCAGTGGTCACGGCCACCGCCTTTGATTTCACCCGCATCACAGATCGCCACCCCGTCCCCTTGCCGCTCTCGGCAGACAAGCAGCTAGAGGCCAAAATTGCCTATCTGCACGCCATGGACGCGGCCGCCCGCAGCGAGAGCGACCGGGTCAGCCAGTTCTCGGGCAATGTGCTGGGCTGGGAGCAGGAGGTGGAGATCTTCAACAGCGAAGGACTATGGCTTGGCGATCGCCGCCACTATAACCGGATCATGGCCCAGACCATCGCCGCCCTTGGCAGCGAGCAGAGCGTGGGCTATGAGGCTCCCGGTGCCCTGATGGGCTGGGAACATGCCGAACGCATCGACCCCCGTGAGCTAGCGCTCACGGCCACCCGGCAAGCCTTGGTAAAACTGGGGGCAGCACCCTGCCCAAGCGGCACCTTGCCCGTCATCATGGAGAACGGCTTTGGCGGGGTGATCTTCCACGAGGCCTGCGGTCACCTGCTAGAAACCACCTCAGTCGCGAAAAAGGCCTCGGTCTTTCACGACAAAATGGGCCAGCCCATTGCTAATCCGGCCGTCAGTGCGGTGGATGAGGGATTGCAGGGCAATGCTTGGGGCTCGATCAACGTCGATGACGAAGGGATGGCAACCCAGCGCACCCAACTGATTAAGGATGGCGTGCTGACCGGTTTTCTGGCCGACCGGATGGGCGCGCTCAAGACCGGCCATCCGCGCACCGGATCGGGGCGGCGCGAATCCTACAAATACGCCCCTACCTCACGGATGCGCAACACCTACATCGAGCCGGGCCAGCACAGCCTCGATGAGATGCTGGCTAGCGTTAAACACGGGATCTACGCCAAAAAAATGGGCGGCGGCTCGGTGCAACCGGGCACCGGCGAGTTCAACTTTAACGTGCAAGAGGCCTACCTCATCGAGCACGGCAAAATCACTCGGCCCCTAAAATCCGCCACCCTGATCGGCACCGGCCCGCAAGTGCTTAAGGAAATTTCGATGGTAGGCAACAATTTGGCTCTGGCCGCAGGCATGTGCGGCTCGGTATCGGGCTCGGTGCCCACCTCAGTGGGCCAACCGGCCCTGAAAGTAGACCATATTCTGGTGGGAGGGAACGCCTGATGAACTCACGTGACATGCAGCCACTGCTGACCCGCCTGCTCGATAAAGTGGCCGATATCAACGCCGACGCCGACCTTATCGCCAATCAAGACCGCGCCTTCTCCCTCAAAGCCGATAAGGGCGAGCTTGGTGAATACAAGGTGACCAGCAGCCAGCAGATCGGCATTCGCTTGATCAAAGAGGGCCGAGTCGGCATCGCCTACTCCGAGTCTCTCGACCAAACCGCACTCGATGCCATGCTGCAAGACGCGCAAGATGCCTGCCGCTTCGCCAAGGTCGACCCCGATCAGCGTATCTCGGTGGCCGCCAGCCAGCTCACCACCGACGACCCCGCGATCAACCAACCCGACCACACCGCAGTAGAAGATAAAATCGCCCTAGCCCTGCGCCTTGAAGCGGATATGTTGGCCCTGCCCGAGGTGACCGGTGCCCCCTATAACGGCTTTGTGGAAGGGCACAGCGAGCTTTGGCTGGCCAACAGCCAAGGCACCTGTTGCCAACACCGCGAATTTAGCGTCAGTTGTTACAGCTCTGCTCTGATCGAGCGCGGCGGCCGCCAGTCGATGCACTCACAGGGCCAATATGGCCGCCGTTTCGACGAACTCGATAGCCACAGTCTGACGCAGCAGATCTACGCCGTGGCCGACGGCCTGCTGGCGGGGGAACCACTGCCCAGTGGCCGCTACAGCGTGATCTTCAGCCCTAATACCTTGGCCAGCCTGATTGGCTGCTTTCAGGCGGCGCTGTCGGGTAAATGGGCCCAGCAAGGGATCAACCCTTGGCGCGACAAGCTTGGCCAGCCAGTGGCCTCGCGCTGGTTGACCCTCGCCAGTCGAGTCGCTATGCCGGGGGGGATGCGGATCAAAGCCTTCGATGGCGAAGGAGCGGCGACCCGTGACCTGCAACTGATTGAGGCCGGCGAACTGAAGACCTTGCTGCACAACAGCGCCACCGCCCGCCATTTTGGCGTGACCAGTAACGGCGCGGCAGCCCGCAGCGCCCGCGGCGCCCTGGATGTCAGCGCCCGCCATCTGGTGATAAGCGCAGGCCCCCACCGCGAGGCCGAGGTGAAAAGTGGCGAGTATCTGGAACTGCTCAAGCTCGATGGCCTGCATTCAGGGGCCGATGCGGTGAGCGGCGATTTCTCATTTGGCGCATCAGGCTTTCTGTGCCGCGATGGGGAACGTCGCCAGCCGGTGCGTGGCATCACGGTGGCAGGTAATTTCTACCGTCTGCTCGGCGAGCTAGAAGCGGTCGGTGGCACCCTCCATCACAACGATGGTAAGGGATGCTACGCCCCGCTGATCCGCTTTGCCGGTCTCGCTATCGCTGGCAAATAACCTGATGACCCCGCCCTATGCCAGCCGGCAAGGGGCGGGGCTATCTTGGACCCATTCACGCCGCCTCTCTCACCTGCTTTCTCGCCATCACAGACCTGCAGCGTTGGTATACAGAAACGACACCCTGATCACTGTTTCACCGCAGTAAGATTGTGGTTCTCTGCGTGCCCTCGTACTATCTGCTGCCATTTTTCGTTGCCTACCATTGCGCAGCATACGGCGGATCGGCTGCATCAAGCCCTGATCCATTGACTCCTAGTGGATAGCTCCTTATGACAACCACGAGATACGCCTTGGCACTGGCTACAGTGCTTGTTTCCTCCTACTCATTTGCCTCAATCGACGGCGATGGTTGCAGTTTTTGGCATGCAGACTGCCCATTGCCAGCCTATCCGTTGTTTCTTTCCGACAACGACACTAAGAGCAATTTACTGATGCTACTGGCTGACAAGCAGCGCCTCGCCCTCCCTTTTATGCTGCCAGCCGATCCCGTCAACCAACGTGATAGAGAGATCTTCTCGCTGCAACGTCTACCACTTCCAGACGAGGTGGAGAGCCCAGAGCTGCGTGAACAACTGGTGACTCGACTGACCACCTATGACCCCTCGCTGCCAGCCCTGCTAGCACACTATGCAGGCCGTGACTCGCTGTATGGACGAGCTATCTCCAACTCGCTGCAATCAGTCGGTCGATTTCTCGATGCCCTAGAGCAAAGTGATGTGGCAGCTGCCGAACGCGCACAGCTGCTCACAACCCGTTTACAGATCCTTGGCCAACAGGAAGATAGCCCCCAGCCTGTTGAAGTCACGATGAGCGAACCTGCCAAGGAGTGGCAGGCTTATCTGGATGCGGTTCGCCAGTTCTACGACGGCCATTTTTCCGAGGCGTTGGCTGGCTTTATGGCTCTGCAAAAAGCAAAAGCACCATGGGTTGCCGAAACCGTAAACTATATGGTGATGCGAACATACCTTAATGCCGCAATGAAAGAGGCGCAGGACGAGTATGGGGGCGTTGATTTAACTAAGAGCGATCACGCGGCGCTAAAACAGGCCATGATGCAGGGACAAGCCTATCTCGCGGCCTATCCGCAGGGCCGTTACGCCAGTTCAACCAAGGGGATGTTCAGACGCATTATCTGGATGTCAGGTGATCAGGCTAGATTGCGCGATAGCTATAGCGAGGCGATTGCCGCAGACCACTCCCTGCCGGAGCTGGAGGCGCTGGTTAACGAAATCGATCTCGCTTTGCTAAGCGCTGACGCCTATCGCAATGAACTCGCCTACCAAGATAATACCCAGCCTGAGCTGCTGTTTATCAATGCCCTGCGTGGCCTTAGAACCAACGGTAACCAGCAACCCTACTGGAGTGACGAGCAACTCGATGCCGCCATCAAACAGCTGCAAGCGGTGGGGAACAAAGAAGAGGCTACTTACCTGCAAGCTTATCTATTGCTGCAAAAACAACAGTTTGACGCGGTGCTGGCCCTGTTGCCCGCAACCGAAGGACAACACACCTCAACCCTGGCGTTCAGCCGGCAGCTGCTGCGTATCTGGGCGCTGCAAGGCAGCAAAGCGTTTGAGCAAGCAGAACAGGCCCTGATGACGCTAATCGCAGCACCACTTCCCCAAGTACAACAGGCATTTGTGGAGAATATGCTGGCAGATCAGTGGGTCGCTACTGGCAAAACGGCGGCTATTTTCGACAAGGGCAGCCCTGTCACTCAGCTGCGGATCCGCAGCGTCGTGCTAAAACAGTCGGCCGATCCTGCCTTGCTTCGTCACCAAGCCCAGCAGGCAACAAGCAGCGCAGAACGGCAGATCGCCCTGCATACCCTGCTGGTGAGAGACCTGATTGCCGAGGATTATCCAACCTTCCTAAAAGACGTCACGCTCATTCCCGCCGATTACAAGGAGCTGACCCCACCCAAGGATGCACCATGGCAACCGCTACCCAACGAAGATGTGCGGCTGTCCGCATTCCAGTGGCGAGGTGATAGCACGCCGCAAGGCTATTACTGCCAAGACCTAACCACCACGCTCGGCACACTGGTACAACGCCCCGAGGATGGACATGCCCTCAACTGCCTAGGGGAGTATCTACGTAACAAGGAGCCTAATATCAACTTGTGGCAAGGAAAAGAGCGAGTATGGGGATTGCCAGAGCCCAAGTCCGCTACCGCGCCAAGCAGGCTCAAGCTCTATCAGGCCGTCATCGCCAACCCGCAAGCCGAGCCCGAAGACAAGAGCTACGCCCTCTATCGAGCCATTAACTGCTACGCACCATCAGGCTACAACGGGTGTGACCAGCAAGAGATCCCCAAGAACACCCGGCAAGCTTGGTTCAACACGCTCAAACAGCGTTATGGCAACTCGGTATGGGCCAAGTCCCTCAAATATTTCTGGTAAGCGATGCCGCGCTCCCGCTTGCTAAGCCTGCTGCCACTGCTGTTATCGACCCTTGCAGCGCCCCTGCGGGCAAGTGTCGATGCCAGCAACTACCACGCCTTCTGGCTGTGGTCTGCCACCCGATATCAGCCGGTAGTGGCACAGGCAAGCACCCTCTATCTGCATCAGGGGGAAATATTGAACAGACCGTCCGGTCCGCGCTTTATCAAGCTGGGGGGGCGCCAGCACCACGTCAGACCGAGCAACTCTGGCTGGTAGTGAGAGTCAATGCGCTGCCGCTCTCTGCCGACCACGAGAAGTTGCTGGCCAAGCTCTATCGCCAGTGGCGCAAGGCTGGCGCCAAGGTAACGGGTATTCAGATCGACTTTGATGCAGCCACCCGCCAACTGGATCGTTACGCCAGCGCGTTGCGGCAGTTGCGACAAGCACTGCCGGCAGAGTGCAAGCTCAGTGTGACGGGCCTGCTCGACTGGGCCAAGACGGGGAATGTGGCGCAGCTCAACACCCTCCCCGTCGATGAGATAGTGATCCAGACCTACCAAGGTAAACAAACGGTTCCGGGCTACGCCGCCTACCTACCAGCCATGATGCAGCTCACCCTCCCCTTCAAAATCGGTCTGGTGCAGGGTGGAGAATGGGAGCCATGGTGGCAGACCAAGCTGGCCGCCTCCCCCCACTATCGGGGAGAAGTGGTGTTCTTACTCAATCGCTAGTCCCAGCTCCACTTATCCCACCTAATCCGGTCATACCACTTCCACTAGCGCCGATCAGGGCGTCGAGGCCTTGAGCCAGCGTGTGGCACGGGAACACCCATGCCACAAAAGGTGAGGACCCCACATTTTTCATAGGTGTCAGAAAAATCTGAATTTTATCCATATGAGGTGGCTAGCGTGGCTCCGTCTGTTGCCTATGGCACAATGACCTTTTACCGAGTCGCAAGGAAAGAGCAGCGGCATGAAGGTGCTTAGGAAAGAGGTGGATATTCATATTCCAGACCTCAGGGTCATAATCCGGATAACGGATGGCGGGATAGCATTCTTTGGCGAGCGGGTGAATATCAGAAGCCCAGCCATGGGCGATTTTTACCTCGACCAAGACAATTGGATTATCACGCCAGACCCACAAGGTGGCATAGCACTGCATTCGGCGGATGCGGTGACCCGTTTTTACAGGGAAAACCGTGCGGTCAATAACGTCTGTAAATTGGCACTCGTGAGGAGTAACGATGACCAGAAAAGCCGCCACAGTAGGGGACATGGGCACCGACCATGATGGATTCCCACCGACCCCCATCATTGCAGGTTCGCAAGATATCTTTATCGACCACAAGCCTGCGGCCAGAGTGGGGGATCCGCTAGCTCCCCATGCGAAGCCGGGCAGCCCGCCCCATGACCGAGTGATAACGACAGGCTCAAAAACCGTGTTTTTTAATGGCAAACCTGCCGCACTAACAGGAAGTGAAGTGGGATGTGGCGGCGTGATTATCGGCAGCAGTTCGGTGATGATTGGCGACATAGTCCCACCGATGAGTGCGCCATTAAATATATCGGGTTTGTTTGATGGACACTTCTGCCTTCTGGATGGCGAGACCGGTGCTCCATTTCAACATTTTGCTTATGGAATGACGTCTACTAAAGGGCTAGTTGAAGGCGTTATTGATGCAAATGGCAACACCTCAAAGGTAAAAGGTGAGGCAGAGGAAAATCTGACGCTTGATTATGTTTTTCAAACAAGAATAGGACTTCGATAATGACTGTTGCCAGCACGCAATTATCGCCAAACACAAATACTAAGGGACAAGACGTTAAAGTGGATATTTTCCACCTGGACCAAATTCCTGATGCAATGGAAAAAATGGGCTGGAAAGTAGCACCCCAGCTCATGCGTCATTGGTTTAGCATTACCCCTGCATATAAATTCACAACGGAATTAAAGGTTAAATTAATTACCGGTAATGCAATGGATATTCCAGAAGAGTTAATTAACGACAATGTCGTTAAAATGGCATGGGCAATACCATATATTAAAGATGAATTGCAAGAGAGAATGAAAACATGGAACTCTGCCGCTGGTATCGAACGCCTAGTAAAAAGGCTTAAACAGGCAGGTTATTCCCCTAGTTTGTATGTACCACTAGGAATGAGTGACAGTGCCAGGGTACTGGATGCAACCGCGCAGGTGAACACGATAAAGGTTGGTGGATTACTGGATAGAATTGATGATTGGTATGGTGCAATGGGTAATGCAAGCTTGAATTTTGCAGTAAGTGGTTATTCTGGAACTCAGAATGAACGACCAGCCTTCTTTGTCAAACGGATTGGCATATACCTCAAAGATACATACGATTTTGTGGATGACCGAAAATATATATCCGAACCTTTAGGAATATGGAGCAAGCAACGTGTGCTAACGAAGGCTGAAAGTGCTGTGTATCTTTCTTCTTATAGCTCTGGTTTGTTTGGAAAATTAGCGCGTAACTGGAGTGGATTTGTTCCAATCTATAATAGTGATTTTCGTGACTGGCAAGAAAAGCATAACTCAGGTAGGGATTTTATTGTGTTTTCAGATGTACTTTGGTTAAATCCACTTCCTCATCAACAGGTAATTTATTTATGAAGAAATTAGCAAAAATTGTATTTGTACTGTTTGCTGTATATTGGTTATTACTTGCTCATGTTTCATTAAATTTCTTAGACGTCTCCCCTCCTATTAGTCGACTATCAGAGGATGGTAAATATAAAGTCATTCTAAACGATATGCACCCCGTTAATCCTATAGGCTTATACTGTCTTTTAACTACGGACTGGGCACCAAAGTATTTTGTTTTGTTGGATGCCGATGATAATTATATAGGGCAATCTTCACCGTTTGCGTGCTATTGGCCATGGGGTAGTGCAGTTTTAATCTTCCCGGGAGAAGCCGTTACACTTGATAAAAACAGCTTCCTTGTACTTGATGATGAGTATGATGGTGAATTTAATATTAGTATCGAGAGCAAGCGTTGGTGGAGTTGGCTATTCAGCATTTTTTACTAAAAGTGAAGTGCGGGATAAATTCCATAAAATATTTTTATAAAATCATAAATAATAATTTTTGCACACATTACTGTGTCACTAAGATAATCTTTCCAAATTTTTACCATATTAAAAATCAACTTAACTGACTATTTAAAAAATGAAACGGATTTGTCCCTGTATTCGACAGTAATTTTAGAGATTGGCAAGATAAACATAATAGTGGTGGTGATTTTATTATTTTTCTGATGTTATGTGGCTTTACCCCACGGCAGGAAAAAAGATTGTATTCTTATGAGAAAAAATATCTCCTATATTTTAATACTAGTGTCGGCAATATCACTTATATTGTGGGTGCTTTTGGGGCATGTTTTATATAAAGATATTAAGAATGACTATGCAATAAAATCCCGCGATGGCTATTTCACGGCTTACATAAACCATATTAAACCTTTCAATCCCATCGGCGTGTATTGCCAAATAACCTCAGATACCCCAGCATTCATCTCTCTTTATGACAAAGAGGGACGGTATTTAGGGCAATCATCCCCTTTTACCTGTATCAGTGCTTATGAAATAGCAAACGTGTTATTTCCACGAGATGGCAAGCTACCTCACGAAGCTCCTTCCCCCGAGGACTCGCTATTTGGTGCAGCTATGGGGGAACATGAAAAGGATATGGAAATTGACATCAATAATAAACGTTGGTGGAGTATAATACTGACCCCATTCTCCTGACACTAAAATTAAAATACTCTCCTTCTAACACAAGGGAGAGCTTTTATTTTTCTTTCAATTATATTTTGGTTAACTTAGCGTTCTCATCAGCGGGTGATTTACTTATGACGATACTAGCTAAATTTCTCGCTGCCTTATGTGTTGTTTATTGGTTGCTACTTGCCCATGTTTCATTGGGTTTTTTAGATGAAACACCCCCGTTTAGCCAGGTCTCAAAAGATGGGAGGTATAAGGTGGTTTTTGAGTCGGTGTATCCAGTCAATCCCATAGGTTTATACTGTCTTCTATCTGAAGATTGGGAGCCCATATATTTTTCGCTATATGATTCCAAAAGCGGATACATAGGTCAGTCTTCGCCGTTTTCATGTTATGGCGCATGGCGAGGCATTAATTATCGATTCCCAGGGGAAAAGTTTTCATTGGATGAACATAGCTTTGTTGTGTTTGACGATGAATATGATGGAGAGCTTAATATCAGCACGAAAAATAGAAAATGGTGGAGTTGGTGGTTCAGCATTTTTCACTGAATGAGCTCATCTCAGAATTCGGAAATTAAAGCATGGGTAATCCAACCATTTTTAGCATGAAATCTGGAACACCCATCTTTCTAGGTTAAAAGGTGACCGGATGGTCACCTTTTTTCTAGAAAAACAACATGAGCTTTTTTATTTTCAAGATAAAATTTCACTATATCTCTACCATCTATATATTTGGTCACATCTAAGGGTTCTTCAATGACATTATCAATATATAGTTTAACATCAGAAGGAGTCTCCTCTACAACTCGATTAATATAATATGTAAGCACATCATGCTCGATATTCCAATATGCCGCAGATGAAAAAAACATAAAAACATCTATAGGTAAATCTGTCGCGATAGTTAAGTTTTTTGCGAGTGCATATTTCTCTATCAATTCTGAAAACAAAATAAAACGGTCATCATGTTTTACGAAGCTTAATATAAGATACATTTCGTACCTTGATACTTGAGCCCTTATCAAATCAATATAGATTCCTTTGTCATCAATTGCAGTAGATGAATGCACATAATCAACAAGATGGATAAAATGTCGTAAAGGAATTTCAAATAAATAGCCCATTTCATCTAAAAAATCTATGTAAGCTACGTTATTATGATTTTCAACATCCTTATAAGTAGAATAAAAACCACCTGAACTTATATTTTTGTTAAATAAATCCACCATATTTTTTACGGCTTTTTTCCCTCCTGTAATATCACCACCTGCTGATGAGTTTAATTCGCTTACGGCAATCGAATAATAATTTAACAACTGAAAAAAGTGGTTTCAAACATTTGCCTTTTCATAGCAAATGTTTGAAGTCTAAACTGTTCAGACTGTACTTCCATTTCACTTTTTGCTATTCCGAGTTGTTGCGATTGTTGAAAAATAGATATTAAAACACCAGCAAATGCAAATCCTGAAAATAATGCATTTAAAGGGCCGTAGTAATCTCCAAATGTGCCTAAATCTGCCCCAAAAACAACAATGGAATTATTTTTAACATAATATCCCCAATCTGGGTAATAGAACCAAATAAGTAAAATAAAAATAAAAATAAAAAGCTGAGCTAAAATATTTTTTTTCATATATCTCACATAAAGTAAATCTGGGACATCCACTTTTCTGAGCAAGGCGTAACGTCACCAAATCTCACGCTACCGCCCGTGGAGACAGCCTCCAATATGCTCCCTTGACCCACGCTGGCAGCAACTCATCGCGGTTCAACAGGTTCGGGACGGTCATGGTAAGCCAAACGAAACTGCTGAGGCGAGCATAAAGGGTAACCGTTCACCGAGAGTGGCTTGACAGGAAAAAAGAGACGATCGTCTCTTGATCCGCCTTTGCCTCTTGCATGATCCCGCTCGTGTTGCATCATCACTGGCATGACCAAAAAGCACCCGACACCGGCCGTTAATTCACTCACCCTCGAACAGGCCCACGAGCTGATACATAAGCTGCTGGACCGTATTACCGAGTTGGAGGACCGCCTCAATCAGCACAGTGGCAACTCTTCCAAGCCCCCCTCCAGTGACGGGCCGGGAAGCACGCCATCTGCCCGGCTGCGTCCGGCTTGCGGTAAAAAACGTGGCGCCCAGCCTGGCCATAAAGGCCAGCGGCGGGGACGCCATCCACCCCCTGCCCCCCTGTCCGTGGGCTCTTTCTATCCGCCT
>NZ_PGGC01000041.1 GCF_002795305.1 Aeromonas cavernicola | reverse complement strand
AGGTCTGCTGCACGATGGAGATGGGGTCAGTTTGGATATCGAAAATTATTGTACGTTAAGTCTGAATTTTGACCTAAACTTATTGATTATCCCGGTATAGTGCCTGAATTCGACATATTTGAGAACAGCTGTATCCGGTGGCCTCAGAGGTTTCACGGATACTCAGTTTTTTCACCTGTCGGTAGTACAGCACTTTCTGATGCCGATCATGATCAGCCTGCCTGCCGCGGTATTTACCCTGCGTGTGAGCCCGTTCAATTCCCTGCTTTTGACGCTGGCGGCGGCTCAGCCAGTCTTTATGTGACATCGCGGCCATCAGGTCGATAAGCATATTATTGATGGCGGTTATCACGGCGCGGGTGATTGGATCAGCCTGCGAAGGTTCTCTATCTGACAGTGCCTGCCATGAGGTGGGCACATCCAGACTGACAATCCGCAGCTCGTGTTGCTCTATCTGCTTTTTAAGCGTCATCCAGTCGTTATTGCTCAGACGGGTCAGACGGTCTATCTGCTCGACCAGCAAAATATCATTGCGGTGACTGTCCATCAGTAATCGACCCAGTTCCGGGCGATCAAGTTTTGTCCCGCTGATGTTCTCCCGGTAGTAACTGGCTATTTTATGCCCCCGCTCCTGGACGAACTGCTCCAGCATTTCTTTTGCCCGACCGGCAAACTGATCGTCAGTCGATGCCCTCAAATAAGCTCTGATGAACACTTTTTCACCGTATTGTCGCATTTAGGTTATTGCATTTATTCTATCGCATATAGGTTATGTCATTCATCATGTACCGTCACGTTTTGGTTGTGGCGTCAGGGTGTACCCTTATGCGATAAGTGTTTTTGTTAAAAATACCGAACCGAATAATTTATGAGGGAAACTATATGGCAAGGAGGCAGATTCTTTCTCTGTCGGAAAGAGAATCATTACTGGCATTGCCAGACGATGAGTTAACGCTGACCCGAATGGCCTATTTCAGTGAGCATGATCTGGCACTTATCAGTGCTCACCGTAAACCTGCCAGCCGTTTTGGTTTTGCCGTCCTTCTTTGCTACCTGAAAAATGTCGGCTTTGCTCCGGATAAAAAAATCCCACCCTCTGATACACTGCTGAAGCATATCGCCAGCAGGCTAAAGCTTACCGGGGATCTCTGGCCTGCTTACCTTTCCGGCAGGGATACGACCCGGCGTGAGCATTTAACCGAACTGTACCGCTATCTTGGCGTAAAGGCGTTCACCGGCAAAATACAGCAGGACTGTATTACGCACCTGCTGCCGATGGCGACGCGCACCGATAAAGGTATTCTCCTGGCCGAAGAGTTACTGGCCTGGCTCCGGCAGAACAACGTGATAATTCCCGCGATTGATGTCGTGGGGCGTACCTGTGCGGAAGCCATGGCTGGCGGAGATAAAATCGTATTTCAGACTCTGAATGCCCCGTTAACTCCGGCGCACAGGGATGCCCTGGATTGTTTACTTGAATCATCAAATAATCAGCCTTCCAGGCTGACATGGCTTCTGCAACCGCCGGGTAAAATCAATGGTAAGAACGTGCTGCAACATCTTGATCGGCTCAGCAGCATTGAATCGCTGGCATTACCTGAAGGTATAGATCGTACCATTCACCAGAACCGGTTGCTGAAACTGGCGCGGGAAGGCCGAAAGATGAGTAGCCGGGATTTGACCCGATTTTCAGCAGCCCGCCGTCATGCGTTCCTGGTCTGCGTGCTGGAAGAAGCCAGAGCCACACTGACAGACGAAGTGATTGAGCTGCATGAGCGGATGCTGAACAGCCTTTTCAGCAAAGCCAAAAGAACACAGGCTGAGCGCCTTCAGCAGACAGGAAAGCTGATCCAGTCCAAACTGAGGCAGTACATCGATGTTGGTCAGGCGCTGTCTGATGCCCGCGACTCCGGTGGCGATCCATGGCTCGCAATAGAAAACATACTGCCATGGCCTCAATTTGTCGCCAGTCTGGAGGAAACACGCCATCTCGCCAGGAAAAATAATTTTGACCCGCTGCATATTATTACTGAGAAATACAGCACATTACGGAAATATGCCCCGCGCATGTTGTCCGCTTTACAGTTAGTCGCCACCCCGGCAGCACAACCTCTGGCTGATGCGTTGGTTGTGATCAAGGATATGTACCGGAAGCAGTCACGTAAAGTTCCGGCGACTGCGCCGCTTGAGTTTGTCCCTGAAAGCTGGCGCAAGGTGGTGATTACACCTGCGGGTATTGACCGGCAGTATTATGAATTTTGTGCGCTCAGCGAGCTTAAGGGTGCATTGCGCTCCGGGGACATCTGGGTTAAAGGTTCACGCCGCTACAAAAATTTTGATGATTACCTCATTCCCGAAAAGGACTTTGACAAACTAACACCGGCACTGCCCGTATCTGCTGATTATCATGAGTACATTGCCAGCCGTATGACTCTGCTTCAGTCCAGACTTGAAGAGGTCAATGCTATGGCTGCCCTTGGTGAATTGCCCGATGTGGAAATATCCGACAAGGGCGTAAAAGTCTCTCCGCTGGATAACTGCGTTCCGGCACAGGTTTCGCCGCTGGCAGAACTGGTTTACAGCATGCTACCGCGACCTAAAATCACGGAAATTCTCGACGAGGTAAACAGCTGGACGACGTTTACCCGTCATTTTTCACATATAAAAAATGACATTACCCGTCCCGATACCCGCCTGCTCCTCACCACCATTCTTGCGGATGGCATCAATCTTGGCCTGACCAAAATGGCAGAAGCCTGCCCCGGGAGCACCAAATCATCACTCGAAGATATTCAGGCATGGTACATCCGCGACGAAACCTATTCAGCCGCTCTTGCTGAGCTGGTAAATGCGCAGGGAAAAAGACCACTGGCGGCATTCTGGGGAGACGGAACAACGTCATCATCAGATAGACAGAATTTCAGAACAGGCAGCTCAGGCCGCTACGCAGGGCAGGGCAGGTTAACCCGAAATATGGGCAGGAGCCTGGACGTCAGTTTTATACCCATATTTCGGATCAATACAGCCCGTTTTACACCTGCATAATCAGTCGGGTCAGGGATTCAACCCATGTTCTCGATGGCTTACTGTATCACGAAAGCGACCTGGAAATCAGGGAGCATTACACCGATACAACTGGTTTCACCGATCATGTCTTTGCTCTGATGCATCTGCTGGGCTTTGCGTTCTGTCCACGAATCAGGGATCTCCACGACAAGAAGCTGTTTATCAAAGGGAAAGCAGACCAATACCCGGCGCTTCAGTCACTGATATCAACAACCAGCCTGAATCTGAAAGAGATCGAAATTCACTGGCGTGAAGTGCTGCGCCTGGCAACCTCGATAAAGCAGGGAACAGTGACGGCATCCCTGATGCTGAAAAAGCTTGCCAGCTACCCCAAGCAAAACGGACTTGCCAAAGCACTGAGGGAAATTGGCCGTATTGAACGAACGCTGTTTATGCTCGACTGGTTCCGCGATCCGGCACTTCGTCGGCGGGTCCAGGCGGGACTGAATAAAGGAGGGTAACGCCTCCAATCAGTTGAAATGATGCCTTTCGATAAAGGCACCAATCACTTTCTCGTGGAGCTCAACGGAACGAGAGAAGCAGATGGTCTTGCGAGCCAATCGCTTGATGCGCGTGCTGAGCGTCAGGTTGTTACGCTCGATACGCTGGGTGAATATATTCCCAGTCAGATGCATCTCGCTCGGCACCTCTCTGGCATAGCTTCCCCAGTCATCACTGGTGATAAAGCCTATCTTGAGGGCGCAAGCAGTATCACGAACACCTGAGCCGTTGAAGGCCATATCAACAATCTTGTCTTTGACGCCAGGCTTGC
>NZ_PGGC01000040.1 GCF_002795305.1 Aeromonas cavernicola | reverse complement strand
ACGTCATCGAGCACCACCTTTTCGGAGGTTACTTGCCTTGGTGTGAGTTTTTTAGGAAGCGTATGACGGTGTTGATGCCAATCTTGAGGACGCGAGCAGTATCACGAACACCTGAGCCGTTGAAGGCCATATCAACAATCTTGTCTTTGACGCCAGGCTTGCGGGCTTCATAGGTGTAGGTGAGCTGAAACACGTGCACACAGACGGGGCAACGATAGCGAACATGGCCGGCGGGGGTCTTCCTGTGGCGATATACGTGGTCAGAGTTGCAGTGAGGGTAGTGAACGGTGATGGATGCCATGAATCTCAAAGGTACTCATTGTATCAATAGTTTAGATTATTATCAAGAACTGAAAGGTAAAATCAGGTGCGGAATGACTGGTGGAATCTCCTGCGTTCAAGATACGAGAAAATTCCACTTATGATCACCTAATTTTTTCGTGGTGATTACCGATATATAACTCGCAACGAGACTCAACCCTAGATGGCAAAGGTGTAAGAAGGTGGGCCCTAATATAATAGCTATTATAGCGTAAATGATTTGGTGAAGTAACGAATTTTATGAGCAAAGTCATCACCTATTATTGGCGCCGAAAAAACAACAAGAAAACACATAGCCTTAGAACCTATCCCAAAAGGAGTCGTCAGATAAAAATAGTGTTGTGTGTCAATTTCTGAGGGGCGGATGACGGGTGATAGCTGGCTGATTAGTGATGAGCTTTGGGCAAAAATGGAACCATTGCTTCCTGAACACAAAACCAACCACCCGCTGGGGAGGCATCGCAAGCGAGTGGATAACCGTGCCGCAATGAACGCCATTTTCTTTGTGCTTAAGACTGGATGTCAGTGGAATGCCCTCAATGCTATCGGCATTTGCTCATCTAGTTCAGCCCACCGGCGCTTCCAAGAGTGGCGTGATGCCGGGGTGTTTGAGCGGTTCTGGCAAAATGGTTTACTTGATTGCGCAAAGCAGGGCTCCATCGACTGGTCATGGTTGTCGATGGATGGTTGTATCACAAAGTCTCCCTTGGCTGGCTCAAAAAAACGGGGCGCAACCCCACAGACAGAGGAAAACAAGGGGTAAAACGCAGTCTGCTAACTGATGCAAACGGTCTCCCGCTATCGCTGGTTGTCACGGGGGCAAATACGCATGACATCAAGCTGGTTGCTGACACGCTTGACAGCCTTCAGACGTGCAGGCCTGGCAGGAGGCTCCATCTCTGTTTGGATAAAGGCTATGAAGCACAATGGTTGGAGGACTATCTGAAGAGCCGCTATTACGAAGCTCACATCCAATCGCGCAAAGAAGAATCTGAAGCCATGAAAAACACTGATTTTAAAGCGCACCGTTGGGTGGTAGAGAGAACTCACAGTTGGATGAATCGCTTCCGTGGGGTGCTGACTCGCTGGGAGAAGAAAGTCGAGAATTATGAAGCGATGCTGCATTTCGCTTGTGGCATTATCTCGTGGAATAAAAGCCTATTGGGATAGGCTTTTAATGATATTGATTTTTTTCGTCATTACCATAACGCCCATGACAACATAATCCAAGTTATCACACTAAAGCGGTACACACGAAACACTCTCAATATGGAAAGGAACGCGTATATTATTATGAGATTACTCAGTTCCACTCAACCGCTCATTAGCTTAAACATCCGGTATTCGTCGGTGTAAAAACATTTTGGCAGAATATTCTGTTTGGAAATTACTCAGGCTCATACGAACTCATTACTGTCAATCCAGTATCGGGTAATACACATCTTCGATATATAACACCACTATATTTGACCATAACTAAAGGCTTATTTGAAAATGATTTCATGTACCGACAGTCACACAGATAAACAATATGTCTTCGGCGATTTCGTCTTATATGCAAGTGGAGCACTGGTTCATCAAAAGCGACAAGTTCATGTCCCGCCGAAAGAATTAGCTGTACTTATTTTGTTACTGGATGCTGCGGGTGGTTTGGTAAGTAAAGATACGATTCTTAATCGCGCATGGGCTGATAGCGATGTTAATGAAGAATCGCTCACACGTTGCATTTATGTATTACGCCGAATGCTTATGGAAAGTAAACACTGCCGTTACATTGATACGGTATACGGCAAAGGCTACCGCTTCAGCCGCCATGTTGCCATAGTATCAAAGCCTCGTGCCCAGGTGCCGCACACCTCAATAGCCATATTACCGTTTTGCACCCACCCACAACTCAATGCGGTAAACCTGCACCATACCCTCATTCAGACTTTCTCACAGTACTCCCCCTTCGGACTCACCGTATTGCCTGCGGTTATTACTCAGCACTGTCATGATTTATCTGACATTATGGCGCTTATCGAACAATTCAATCCTGACTATTACTTGGCAGGAAAAACGGTGTTTATGGGCAATAGCTTGCAATTGCGCTTCGAATTAGTACGTTCAACAGGGCATCAATTGATCCATCATGAAAGTATCGAGTTATGCGTGGACCAACCGCTGTCTTCACTGCAAAATCGCATTGCCGCCCTAATCCCATCACGGATCCCTGAAGTGCAATGGAATTCAACGCAAGCCAATACCTTCGACTCACTAGATAGCGCGGTGCTCTATCTACACGCGCAGCATGAGCTCAAACGCTATACCCCTTCAAGTCTGCAACTCGCGCTGTCATTGCTACGGCAATGCGTGTGTATCAGTCCAGAGCAAGCTCCAGTGTACTGCAGCTTAGCTGAATGCTACCTAAGCATGTCGCAATTAGGGCTTTTTGACCAGCAACAGGCCTTAACTAATGTTCGCCAAGCAGTCAATAAAGCTATCGAATTAGCCCCTAGCAATCCGCATGCTTTAGGATTGCTTGCATTAATCAGCTGTATTCATTCAGAATACATGGTTGCTATGGCGCTCTTTAAACAAGCGCGCTTTCTTGCACCAGATTCTGCCACTCTTGATTATTACTATGCTTGGCATCTTTTTTTGTCTGGGGATTTATTACAAGCCAAACAATCCCTGCAAGACTGTCTGACACGCGATCCAGCGCACATCGCGGCCAGCGCATTAAAAATCTGCCTCACTTATTACACATCATCATTGGATGAAGCGATCACGCTTGGATGGCGTCAGTTATCGCAATATGGCCAAGAGCATCCGGTATTACAGAGTGTTCAAGCGCTACTACTAGCATTACAAAAAAAAACGGCTCAAGCCGAAGAGTTAATACAAGTTATACACGCATCAGGCGAAAATACTGGATTAATTGCCGTTAATCTGTGCTATGCCCAATATAGTCTTCAGGGCGATGCGGCGTTACCTTTATTACAAACCTTTTTAAATAATATTGATAGTCGACATGTTCGCGCCAGTTTGTTGCCATTAATTAAAATAGTGCACGGTAAAGATGCAGTATTAGATTTTTGGCGGCAATTAGATCGCGATGCTTATCATTGGATGAGAGCATGGCGTCACGATCCCCGGCTAAAAAATCTCGCTAAAGAAATAGAGCGTCAACATTCGGAGACTGCATGAGAAAAACGACAATATCCCTTTTACTTCTATCAGAAGTTAACTCCGCTAAGGCATATTGCTGGGATCACGCAGCTAGTATTTTTAATATATCGCCACAATTGCTCTATGCTATTGCTCTGCAAGAGTCTGCTTTAAACCAAAATTCGATCGGCCATAACGCTGACGGAAGTCAAGATTTCGGGCTGATGCAAATTAACAGCATACATTTACCTCGTCTGCGCCAATTAGGCATCAATGAACAAAGCCTTAAAGATCCTTGTATATCTATTATTGTCGGTGCATCCATCCTCGCTGATATGATGCAACGTTATGGTTATAGCTGGGAAGCCGTCGGCGCCTACAACGCTGGCACTGCCCCTGAACGCTATACCATGCGTATGCGTTATGCTAATAAAGTTCGGGAACGTTACCAACGACTAGTAAAGGAAAAGTAAAACCTGAGGTATCCTGATTTTCACAGACCGTCCCGATTGTTACGATGAGACAATCGGGGGTATTGAATGAAATCGAGAGAACACTATTCACAAGAGTTTCGGGCAGAGGCGGTTCGACTGGTATTGGAGCAAGGCCTTAGCCAAGCTGAAGCCGCCACAAGGGTGGGGATTGCCAAAGGGACACTGAGCAACTGGGGGGTCGCAGCCAAAGGAGGAAA
>NZ_PGGC01000004.1 GCF_002795305.1 Aeromonas cavernicola | reverse complement strand
TCACCCACACCATGCCACTGGAGCAGATCAACGAGGCGTTCGATCTGATGCACCAAGGCAAGAGCATCCGCACCGTTATTCACTACTGAGCATGATCACCCCGCCCGTCATCGTGGGCGGGGTGCAGGAGTTCTTCGATGAATTTGGAGATTATCAGCAGCAACAAGAGCTTCGGCGGCTGGCATAAGCGCTATCGCCACCGTGCCAGCGTGCTCAGCTGTGAGATGAATTTTGCTATCTATTTACCGCCGCAGGCCCTCAGTGGCCAGAAAGTCCCGGTGCTCTACTGGCTTTCCGGTCTCACCTGCACCGATGAAAATTTTATGCAGAAAGCGGGCGCCCAGTGCATTGCCGCTGAGCTCGGCATCGCGTTAGTGGTGCCAGATACCAGCCCGCGCGGTGAGGGGGTTGCCGACGATCCTAGCTATGACCTCGGCATGGGGGCGGGCTTTTACATTAACGCCAGCCAGAGTCCTTGGCGCGAGCACTATCAGATGTATCACTACGTGACCCGCGAGCTGCCCGAGATCATCGAGACCTATTTTCCGGTCTCGACCCGCCGCGCCATCAGCGGCCACTCGATGGGTGGCCATGGCGCGCTGATCGCCGCCCTGCGCGAACCGGGCCGCTATCGTTCGGTGTCGGCGTTCAGCCCCATCAGCAATCCCAGTCGCTGCTCATGGGGACAGAAGGCGTTCAGTGCCTACCTTGGCAGCCATCCGCTGCAGTGGCAGGAGTGGGATGCCTGCCAGCTGCTGCGCCGCTATGAGTCTAAGCCTGAGATCAAGCCACTTCCCATGCTGGTGGAGGTGGGGCTAGACGATCCCTTCCTCAGCGAACAGCTGCAGATTGACGCGCTGATCGACGCCGCTGCCAGTAGCGGTTGGCCGCTGACGCTCAATTGCCACGAGGGTTATGACCACAGCTACTACTTCGTGGCGAGCTTTATCGAGACGCACCTGCGTTTTCACGCTCGCTATCTCTGAGCACTCCCGGTGCTTCAGCCAAGGCTGGGGCAGCCGGCGCTACGCCACAGACCTCGTCCCAATAAACAAAACCCCCTCGCGGTTGGAGGGGGTTGTTATTGGTGAGGTCGTTAGCGCGGCTTACGGCGCCAGTGTTAGCTGATAGACCGCAAAGCCGGGGTACTTGCTCTCACTGGCTGGCTGGGTGCTGAGGTAGCGAGCCCGCTGACCCACCACCGCCTTGGCCTCTTCCAGTGGCGAGGTGTAGAAACGCAGATCCAGATTGCTCGGCAGGTCGGCCAGACGCCAGTTGTCGTTAACTGGGGGAGCAAAGCCCCCCGGGTTATTGGCGGCCAGCTCCTTGAGGTAGTCGGCAAGCACCTCGCGGGTTTCGAACTGATCTTCATGCACGATGGCTTGGGCGTTAACCCCCGGGAAGTTGCCACCACCACTGGCGCGGTAGTTGTTGGTGACCACATAGAACATCTGCGCCGGATCGATAGGCTGACCCTGATAGGTCAGGTTGGTGATGCGATAGCTGTCGCTCACCTTGTTACCTTCTAGGTTGTAGCGGGCCGGTTGGGTCACATCAATCTGGTAGTTGACCCCGTCGATCACATCGAAGTTAAAGGTGCGATAGCGCTCGTTGACCAACCACTGGGTTGCGCTGTTGGTCGGGTCGATCTGGTTGAACTGCACGGCGCTGCGCTCCAGCCACTCCCGTACCGTGGCGCCATTGACCGCGACCACTTGCAGGGTGTTGGGGAACACGTAGAGATCTGCCACGTTGCGCAGCGAGATGTCGCCTGCCGCCACATAGGTAAAATCGGCAGGGCCATTGCGCCCGCCACGGAACGGGGCAGCGGCGGAGAGGATCGGCCATGCCTCTTTGAGTACGCCGTCCTGTTGCAGTTTGCGGGCGTGGCGCAGCTGGGCATCACTGACGATCTGGATCGAGGTGTCATCCTGCACCAGGGCAAAGAAGCTGTGGATCGGCTGGGTGATCTTGCTCAGTGCTTCATCCAGCCACTGGTTGGCCTGCTCATGGTCAGCGATGACCTGATCAACCACCACCGGATCTTCCACGCTGGTTTCACTGCTATCAATGGCCCGCAACTGCGACTGGCTGGACACCACCTGCCAGCGGCCATCCCGCCAGCTCAGTTTGAGATCGACGATCCCTAGGTGGTTACCCCACACGCCCGGCATCACGGTTGGCACCCCGGCCAAGGTGCCCTTGTCGTTATCCACCCCGTCGATATTGGGGTAATCACCGGGGAAGGTGCGGTGAGCATGACCAAGCAGCAGGGCATTGACCCCCGCCACCTTGGCCAGCGGCAGGGCGGCGTTTTCCATCATCGCCTGCCGTTCACCACCAATGATGCCGGTGTGGGCCACCACGACCACAATGTCAGCCCCTTTGGCTTTCATTTCCGGTACGTAGTGTTGGGCGGTGTCTACCATGTCGGCCACCACCACCTTGCCTTGCAGGTTGAGCTTGTCCCAATCGCTGATCTGCGGTGGGGTCAGACCCAGTACCCCCACCTTGATGGTCTGGGTTCTGCCATTGCTGTCTTTGACCTGACGATCCAGCAGCACATAGGGGGTGAATTTTTGTTTACGCCAGTCGATGGCCCCTTGCTCATCAAACGCATCGGGCTGGAACACGTTGGCGTTGACATAAGGGAAGTTGGCCCCTTGCAAGGTGGCGCTGAGGAAATCGAGGCCGAAGTTAAATTCGTGGTTACCCAAGTTACCCACGTCATAGTTGAGGGCGTTGAGTGCCTTGATCGCGGGGTGGGCCTGTTTGCTCAGCCACTGCTGGCTGAGTTGCTGCTCATGGATAAAGTCCGCCAGCGGTGAGCCCTGGATCAGGTCGCCGTTGTCGATCAGCAGGTGGTTGGGGCTCTCTTGCCGAGCTTGGTGGATCAACACCGCTGTGCGGGATAAACCCAGCTTGCGGTCAACTCTGTTCTGGTAATAGTCAAAGCCCAGCAGGTTGGAGTGAATGTCGGAGGTTTCCATCAACCGCAGGGAGACATCTCCCGGCGTCGGCTCATCATTCTGGTTACAACCGGACAGCAGCACCATCACTGCTACCGCACTCAGTTTGAGGGTGGTTTTCATGGAATTAGTCTCTTTTTATCAGAATGCTAGGGCGCGGCATTCTAGCGATCTGACCTGGTGATGGCTGTGAGGTCGTTAACATTCCGGACTAAGACGTGATGGGTTAATAAGAGGCGGCGACACCAAGCAAACCAGTTGCCGCCAGCCTGTCAGCGCGGGGAGTCGGGGCTGTTGCCGCCCAAATGCGGTTAAGTAATCGTAAATCAAGAACGATACAATCGTATTTAATCGCTTTTTCAGAATGAGATGACCGCCTAGTCTAGAGCTCGCAGGTAGGAGTGAGTTCATAGATAAGGATAAAATAATGAAAACAGTGACAAAATTAGCAATTGGTTTGGCTTCTGGCTTGACTTTGCAGGTTCACGCAGAGGTATTAACTCGTGACAATGGCGCCCCTGTCGGCAACAACCAGCACTCCACTACAGCAGGCCCAAACGGTGCAACCCTGCTGCAAGATGTCCATCTGATCCAAAAGTTGCAGCGCTTCGCCCGTGAGCGTATCCCTGAGCGGGTGGTCCATGCCCGTGGCACCGGTGCTTACGGTGAGTTTGAGGTGACCCGCGCCATTCCAGAGCTGACCTCCGCCAGTTTGTTTGCCGAAAAAGGGAAAAAGACCCCGGTGTTTGTCCGTTTCTCGACGGTCATCCACGGTCTGCACAGCCCCGAAACCCTGCGTGATCCACGCGGTTTCGCCACCAAGTTTTATACCGATCAGGGCAACTGGGATCTGGTGGGTAATAACTTACCGGTGTTCTTTATTCGTGATGCCATCAAGTTCCCAGACATGGTGCACTCTCTTAAACCGTCCCCGGTTAACAACATGCAAGACCCTAATCGGGTGTTTGACTTCATGAGTCAAGATCCGGCCTCTACCCACATGTTGACTCAGGTCTATTCCGACCTCGGTACGCCGGCCAGCTATCGCAAAATGGATGGGTTCGGCGTACATGCCTATAAGTTCGTCAACCCTAAGGGAGAGGTGCACTACGTCAAGTTCAACTGGCGCAGTCAGCAGGGGATCAGCAGCTTAGATCAGGATCAAGTGGCTAAGGTGCAGGGCCAAGATTTCAACCACCTGACCCGCGATCTGTACGGCGCGATCGAGGCGGGTGATGCACCCAAATGGGATTTGGCGATCCAGATCATCAAACCGACTCAGCTAAATGACTTCACTTATCACCCGCTCGACCCGACCAAAATCTGGGAAGGGGTGCCAGAGCAGAAGATCGGCACCATGACCCTTAACCGGATGCCCGATAACTTCTTCCAGGAGACCGAGCAAGCGGCGTTTGCCCCCGCGAACCTAGTGCCCGGTATCGAGCCATCGGAAGATCGGCTGTTGCAAGGCCGCATGTTCGCCTACAGCGATACCCAGTTCTATCGCCTTGGCGCTAATCATCAGCAGTTACCGGTCAACCGACCATTGGTGGCGGTGATCAGCAACAACCAAGATGGCGCCATGAACATGGGTAACACCCAGAGCAACGTCAACTACGAGCCCAGCAGCCAAGCGCCGAAGGCCGTATTAGAGCAGGCTCGCGCCGTGGCGACACCGCTGCAAGGCACTGTGCAGCAGCTGGGGATCGAGAAGACCGATAACTTCAGCCAAGCGGGTAATTTCTATCGCGCCCTCGATAGCAAAGGGAAGGCCAATCTGGTCCGCAATCTGGCTGCTGATTTGGGCGCAGTGCGCGATAACGCAGTGAAGCACAAGATGCTGGCGCACTTCTACAAGGCGGACAGTGACTACGGCATCGCCCTTACACGCGCTGTTAAAGGTGACGAGCAGCGGGTCAAACAGATCGCGACCCAGCTCTGATCCCTCCCCCCCGCTAGGCAGGTGGCGGGGGTAACCAGGTAAGTCCTGTGGGGCCCACTTGCTCCTGCCTGCAATCATGAGCGAGGCCCCGCAGGCATCACAGGATGCGCACATGAAAGGCAACCGTACGCTGCTCAGCTTGCTGTTGATGCTGTTTGGCGTGGCGAGTTCGGCGCAAGCAGAACCGGCCGCTGACGCTCCGCAAGCGACGCTAGACAGCTTGAAAGGCTACTTCTTTGCCGCCGCTCGCAGCGGTGAAATGAGCGTACTTAATGAGTTTTTGGTGGCGGGTTTTCCGGTTAATGAGTGTAATGACCAGAGTTATACCGCGCTGATGATTGCCGCCTATCAGGGCCAGATGGCGGCGGTGGAGTTGCTCCTCGAACAGGGGGCGAATGCCTGTTTACGGGACAAGCGTGGCCATACCGCCTTAATGGGCGCCATCATTAAGGGAGAGTGGCGTATCGCCAAGGTGCTGTATGCTGTCGACTGTGATCGCGGCAAGCCCAGCGATAACCGCGAGATCACTGACAAGGCCACCATGACCGCCGCCCAGTTTGCCGAGCGGTTTGGCCAAGGGGAACGCTTTAAGGCATTAGAGAACAGCGCCAAATAAGGCTGCTCCCTCTATTTTCTGGCTGTATACCACGACATAACGTCAAGGAGAGATCATGTACAAGATGCGTTTGAATAAGTTCATGCTGGCCACCCTGCTGCTTGCCAGCGCTGGGGCACAGGCTGTCACCGTCAAGATGCAGGACTTGACCAGCGGGGCTGAGGTCGGGCTGGTCACCCTGACCGACAACCATTACGGTGTGGTGTTTACCCCGGCCTTGAGCGGTCTACCTGCGGGTCTGCATGGCTTTCATGTGCATGCCAATGGCAGCTGTGACAGCAGTGTCAAGGACGGGCAGAAGGTGCTAGGCGGGGCTGCGGGTGGTCATTATGATCCCCAGCAAACGGGTCGCCATGGAGCGCCTTGGCAAGATAACGCCCACCGAGGAGACCTGCCACCGCTCTATGTTGATAATGCCGGCAGCGCCGACCAACCCGTGCTATCGCCACGCCTTACCTTGAAAGAGTTAAGCGGCAAAGCATTGATGATCCATGCCGGTGGTGATAACCATGCCGATCATCCAGCCCCCTTAGGTGGTGGCGGCGCCCGCATGGTGTGTGGCGTGATCCCGTAACGATCCACGGCGTCAGCCAGCAGAATATCCTGCCAAAGGAGAGGGGTGGTGAGAGATGATCAGTGTGAGGCCCATAAAAAGCCCATGCTTGGCAACGATCGACAAGCATGGGCATGGTTAGGGCAATGGCGACGGCATGAGTAGGAAAGGGTTCAACCCGCGTAGATCGGATTAATCATCCCCACCGCTTAATCATCACGGCGACAGTTGCTCACGACGTTGCCGTCAAAATCACAATCGAGGGCCACCCATTGGCCAGCGAAGCGCTGCAGGGAACCATCTGCGGCGTGATAGCCCCACAGGCTGTTATCACTTGCGCTGACCGTTCCTGTTAATTCGAGCTCATCATCCTGCACATCGGGCTCGACTTCGCGCACCAGATTCATTCCCTGATTGACGATGCCATCCAGCTCTACCCAACGCCCGCCCAGCGTGCTCTGGTTTAGTCCCCCTTCAAAGCGGGTCACCCCATCGAGCAAGAAGGGGATACCGTTGATGGTCAACTGCTCGCCATCCCAGCTTGCCAATCCAGCGAGTTTGAACTGTTGTCCTGCGGTGAGGATAGGTTGGCGCTTACCCTCTAGGTCGATCTCGGTGGCGATAAGCTCGCTCCCGCTGCGGCGCACTTCTACTTCCACTCTGGCCCCGCGTTGCAAGTCGGCGTAGGTGCCGCCTTCGAAACGGGTTTGGCCGGTTACCCTGATTTGCCGCTGGCGATCGAGCTCCAGTAAGCCACTGGCCAGATCAAAAAACTGTACGTGACCGGCTATTTCGCTCTCATCAGGCAGGCTGTCTAGCTCCGCAAAGTCCAGCTCGGTCGCTTGCAGCACATTACCTTCGAGGCGACCAAACGCCTCGACCCAACGTCCTTCTTGGATGGGACCGTCTTCGATTTGAGCCCCTTGGTAATTGACCTGGATCTGCCCTAGGTTGAAACGCTGGGCGTTACTGTCATGACCCTGCACTCGGCTCTCTACCTCGATCCAGACCGGGCGACTATTGAGGGAAGAGAGCTCGCGGGGGACGACCGCCCCTTGGCTGTCGTAGTCACCAAATACCATGACCCAACTGCCGGCACTGGCTGCTTGGTCAACCTGAGTCAGTGGCACACCATTGACTTGCCAGCGCGCCGCGCCATTGCTGGTTCCTGCTGACTGCAACTGCCCAGTCAGCAAGGGATTGAGGGTGATACGATCGGCTTGAGCGGCCCGAGCGACGATATCAACATCCATCCCCGCTTGGAGTGGCTCGCTCCAGACATCGTTGGCATATGCTACTGCGGCGTTGCTGATGTTGAACCACTGGCCATTGATCCGCACCCGATCTGCATTCACCTCTTCAATGGCACCGCTGACGACGCGACTGTTGACTGGGGCAGGGGGCGTCGGTTCACCACTCCCCCCTTCCGAAGAGCCACCGCCACAGGCACTGAGCCCAGACATGAGAAAGAGGGCTGCCAACTGCTTCATTGTTATTTTATTTGTCATTTTTTTGAGTTCCGTGTTTCACGTTGGTTTTACCGAGCGGCAAGATGGACGACGTGCTGTGAAACAAGCGTGAAAAACCTCACCACCTCATGCTGGGACCATCCGGCTAGTCATCTTCACGGCAATGGCTTAAGCGCATGCCGTCAAATCTGCATTCAAGTTCCAACCAACGCCCTTCAAAGGGGGCCAAGCTATCGTCTGAGGTGCTGTAACCCCACATCCGTCCCCGCTCGATGGGGCCTTCCAGCTCCATTTCGTCCCCTTCGTCGATGGCCTCCACTTCCCGCACATAACGCCAACCGTCTTGCACCACCCCCTCCAGATCGACCCAAGTCCCCCCTAAGTCATCTTCATTCAGTCCCCCTTTAAAGCGGGTCTGCTGGTCGATCACAAAGGGAATGCCATTGACCATCAGCTGGCCAAGTTGCCATGAGGTGCGCCCAGTTAACTCAAATTCAGGTAAGGAGGTCGCGTGAACAACAGGCACCATCAGGAGCGCGAGTAGCAACAGTAAACGCTGCGATTTCTTCATTAGGGAGCCTCGAGGTTACACTGACCCACAACATGCCAAATCGGCGGTGAAAGGACCGTGAAAGATCGCAGGTCAGGAGGGCAAAGCATGAAGATTTTAGTGGTAGAAGACAATCCTCAGGTAGCAGAAACCATCATGGATTATCTGGAGCTGGCAGGACATCAACTGGACTGTGCCTATCACGGTCAAGCCGCGCTGCAGCTGTTAGCCGAGCAACGCTTCGATGTGATCATCATGGACGTGATGATGCCGCGCCTTGATGGCCTGAGTGCCGTCACCCGTTTGCGTGAACAGGGCATTGCGACACCGGTGCTGTTCCTAACCGCACGCGACAGTCTTGATGACAAACTGGCCGGCTTTCGGGCAGGTGGTGATGACTATTTGATCAAACCTTTCGCCATGGAAGAGCTCGAAGTGCGCTTACAGGCGCTCGCGTTGCGTGGCCCCCGTGGCAACATAGGGGCCATTTGTGTGGGCGAATTGACCCTTGATCACAGTCGAGGTCAGGCTACGCGCGCTGGTATCCCCCTTAAGCTGGGCAAAATCCCGTTTCAGATCCTCACTCTGCTGGTGCGTCGGGCACCTGCGATCGTCAGTCGGCAAGAGCTGCTCGATAGCGTTTGGGGCGATGAGGAGCCGGACTCCGACGCCCTGCGCAGTCACATTTATGCCCTGCGCAACGCGCTCGATAAACCCTTCGCTACGCCGATGTTGGAAACCTTGCACGGTCAGGGCTATCGGTTGGTCGCCCGATGAGTTTGCCGAGTTTGCGCCATCGCCTGATCTTGGTGTTGGGGGGCGCCGGTGTGGTGCTGCTGGTGCTGCTCTCGGGCTTGATGATTGAAGTCGAGCACAAGATGGAAGAGCTCAGTTTGCGCCATTGGCTAGAAGCGGAAATGACCCGTTACAGCGATGATTGGTTGCGTCTTGGCTCGGCCGCTGCTGCCCCTAGCCCCCGCCAGTTTTCTAGCTACTGGACCGACGCGGGCCATCTGCCCCAGTGGCTGAAGCCTTACCTCACCCCCGGTTTTTTCGAGCATCAACTCGGCGATGAAGATAAGCACTTTTTGGTGCGTCCCCACCCCTCTGGCGCGGGGCTGATCTATCTGGTGTTCAACGACGATGCCGATGACTACCTCGATGTGTATGAAGATCAACTGCACGTGGTCACGCGGCTGATTGGCTTGGCCCTGCTGCTCGGTTGTTTGGGGTTTGGCGTCTGGCTGGTGCGTTTGATCACCATGCCGCTGCAACGGTTGCAGCAACGGGTGGGCCATCTTACCCCGGATCAGGCGGATTTTATTCCCGATGCGCCATGGCAGGAGCTGCGGGATATCGAGCTGGCGTTGCTGGCCGGTAAGCAAGAGGTGGCTGCTGTTTTTGCTCGCGAGCAGGAGTTCAGTCGTTTTGCCAGCCATGAACTGCGCACCCCTAATATGGTGATCCTGGGCTCGGCGGCCCTACTGGGTAAGATTGATGGGCTACCCGCCCCAGCTGTCCGCGCTACTGCCCGTATTCGCGCCGCTGCCGATGAGATGGCGCTGCTCACCGAAACCTTCTTACTGCTCGGTCGCAAAGAGGTTGTCGAATACCCACCGCAACAGGTCGCCCCGCTGATCCGCCAAGAGCTCACCCGGCTTGCGCCACTGCTGCTGCGAGAGATGGTGGATATTCGTTTACAGCTTGATGATGACAGTGACGTCGCGGCTCCCCTTGCGCTGCTCGCCATCGCCCTTGGTAACCTGCTGAAAAATGCCCTGAGTTATGCCGAGGGGCACATCGACATCAGGCTGTGCGGGTCGGTGCTGACCATCAGCAACCCGACCTTGGCCCAGCCGGATCAGATCCTTGGCTACGGCTGTGGCCTCACTATTATTCAGCGGATCTGCGAGAAACTGGGTTGGCAGATAAACACCCGGCTGGAGAATGGCGTGTTCAGCGCTCAGCTAGCAATGAGCAGCGCCAACCCCAGCAAGGCAATCAAAGATTGAGCGTCAATTTAAAACGTTGGTATGTTACGCAAAAAGAACAAGGTGCATTAACAATGAAAAAACTGCTGTTGGTGATGGGCATCCTACTCGGGATTGGCGGCTCATCGCTTTATATCTGGATGAAGCCACAGACCGATGATCCCTATTTTTTCTTGTCGCCAAAATCCCTACGTAGGTCAGAGCCCATTCTGATCCCTATCGCGCTACACGAAAAGGGCGCGTCGGTTGATTACGTCTTTTGGCTAACACCACTGCCGCAGGAGAAATTGTTATATCTCTTTCCAACCAGTGAGCCACTGACAGGCATTTCACTTGAAATGAAAAATAGTAACTACGAAGGCAACAAAATTAGCTTTCACAATATATTTGGAAATGATTCAAATCCAAAAATTAAAGATAAAACCCCCATATTTAATATAGAGTTATACAAAATAAATAATGATTTGTCAGAATCAATAATTAAAAAAGAAATAAAGAGGTTTGATAGTTCGGATGCATATATAAATTCATTTTTATTTCATTTGGAAAAAAAACAGGGCTACGGTCAATATAGATTTAAAATGACCGTTCTATGGGATAGACCAGAAATAAATCATGATGATTTAAAGTTTTTTATAGAAATAAGTCCGCGCTTTTACAAATAAGATAGTAACTAAGGCTGAGATTGACCAGCCTTAGTCATCATATTAGACCGTAGTTCCATCGGTTTTACCGTCAGGCCCCTGCTGCGTGAGCAACAAACGCTGTATGGCGGTTCTTTCTGGCATTTTGTTATAACGCTCCATGTTTAATTCACTATTAGGGAACGGAGCCGGAATTTGTTTTACCTTGGGTATATTATCAAGCACCTTAAGCTTACCCTCATAATCGTTATCTTCATACGGCACAGGATCTGCTCTGCTTGGGGTTACTGCGGGTTTTATATAAGTGGGATTCAACCCAGCAAAACGTAACGCTGCATTAGTGAAGTCAATACAACTATTATGGGTGCCGAAATAATATAAGCTAAAGTATTTTTCATCTCCACTAATAGCAATCTCGCCAAATTCATAGAGCTTTTCATATTGCGTTTTGGTTATTTCCATAGTTCTGGCGTAATAGGGGGAAATATAATTTCGGCTATCCGATCTAGCAACATGACCAGGTCCACGTATTCCAGTTTCATTAGGTCCAAAACCGTACGATTTTTCGTCTCCAGATAGTCCACTATCTATCGCTGTTATGCCAAACCACATATGGCCCGCTCCTGACGGTTCATTCGGTGAGTCTCTTAGCGGTGTCCCAGGTGCTGCCGTATAAATGGTGACCGTATATCGGGCTGGTTGCGGGGCAGTGCTTATAGCGGAGGATTGCGCCGCGTTATGCGTCCCGATCTGAATCGTCCCGCTGGGGAGTAACACGTTGGTTCCCGGAGGGCAGCCACATGCCACGTAATCACCTGCTCTCGCCGCAGGCCCTGCCGGTAATGTGCAATCTCGTGGCCCCACCCCGACGATGGGGCCGCTCCCCTTCTTGCAGACACTACAAGTCGCCATGTGCCCGATGGAACTGGCCACCATGCCATCAAATATGATGAATGAATTACCCTCGACCACCTCACCCCCTGTCGAGGTTTTTGAGCCGATCCCTATGCCGTAGTGCATCTGCGAATCTCCGTTATTTCATTTGTTGTGTGGTTATTGCGGCTGGCTAATAAGCGGATGGCGTCAGCCAAACCAATTATGCCGCTACGTAAAGGCAAGGTCATAGCGACACCGTGCAAAAAAACCAATAAAAACAATGCCAGTCAGACTTAACTGACTGGCATTGTTTTTATCTGACCGATCCGAAACGGAAGTCACTCCGCCGGTTTGTTTTTGCGGCTCGCTTTAAGTTCGAGGAACTCGATAATCTTGCCAGCCACATCCAGCCCGAGGATCTTGGCCGCCCATTCAACATGGTGACAGTCCTAATTTCAGTTATTAATTTATTGATCTTGCTCAGGAAACCATCGCTTCCCGCTTCCCTATTCAGCACGACGCGCTAACATGTCCGTTTGGCAACCGCCTCGTCGGAGTCACCCATGAGCCCAGCCTACGCAACATCGCAGGTTAACAGCAGCAGACTTGAGGCTGAAATTCAGGGGCGGTAGCCTTGCCGGAGGGCATTGATAAACGAGTGGATCAACCACTCAACATGGTGACAGCCTCATATTCATTTCTGAGCTGTTTACGCAGGTGTGGTTTGGCAGCGCTTTCTATGAGCAACCCATGCACTGTTTTTTATACAGTCGTAATGGTGGCGCAAAAAGAAGAAGTCAAGCGAATACGCACGGACACCTGATGTAATCTGTAATATTATGATTTAATAATAATTTTTACTTGGCGGCGATTGAAATGTTACGGAGTTAGATGGAATGCTCTGCTAATGGATTAGTACCGCCTTCCATCTAATCACTGTTAGGTTTATAGGAGAAAAAATTGAGTTTTATATCAACATTGAATAATTTGGAGAGCAAATTTTCATGGTCTTTGTTTGGTTTTGTCTTAGCCGTTTTCTTCGGTAGTTTAACCATTTATACAGAATTTTTTAAGGTGGAAACCCCTTACTTAACCACCGAAATATTAAGTGAAACAAATGTTCTTTCCTTTAAAGAAGACGTAAAGGAATTAAAAGTTCTCTGGGGTGACATCGATATAAAGAGCTTAGATAAGACAATCTCGGTAGTCAGTGTGAGAGTCCAAAATGATGGAGGTTCCTCTCTGCTAAAGGAATATTACGATTCAGAATACCCAGTAGCGATTGTTGTTAAAGATGCTCAGATAATGGAAGTCGAGCTGATTTCATCGTCAAGTGACTATTTGAAAGATAGGGCTTTAATTTCATTTCATGAATCAAAGGTAGTTTTACCTGAAGTCATCTTAGATCAAGGTAATAGCTATATATTCAAAATATTATTACTACATGAAAATAGTACACGCCCTAGATTTTCCATGGTTGGAAAGATAGCAGGTGTGAAAGATCTAAAAATAGAACGTCTAAATGAAGAAAAGAAAGTAGGATTCTGGAGTGAGGTTTTTTCTGGTGGTCTATGGGTAAAAATTGTTAGAGTTCCGCTGTATTTCTTTGGCTTCATGTTTTCTTTGGCTTTAATATTTGTGCCTATAATTATAACTTCCGAATTCATATCTAAGTTTAACAGAAAGCGCATACTTAAAAAGTATAAAGAAATGGAATTTACAGCCTGTGAAGAGGTTCAAGATTACATTTTTGACGTGTACTTGAGTGGTGGTGTAAGCGATATCGAAAAAATAAGTACCTTCATTTCAGATGAAAATAATTTGGTGTCTTATGTTGAAAAGTCCAAAAAGTATCTTTCTGATGAGCAGCGAGAAGCGTACTATTTACAACAAAGATATTATGCAGAAAATCCTAGTTATAAAAGATCTGAAAGGAGAGCTTATTTCGATAGCTATCGAGTTTATTCTTTACTAAAAGAATCAGGTGTGATTGAAGTGCAAGGTGATATTGCCAAAGTGCGAGAAGGTGCATCTGAGCTTATCTCTGACTTTCTAAAATTTGTGAAAATTAGAGAAAAATAAACCTAACAAACGCTTCAAGAGGGACAGCCAACGCGTAGCATTTTTACTATGCGTTGGCTTTTGTGATTACGGTGTTATGCGGAAAGTTAGTAGTAGCGTTGTCTGCCCCTTAAGCGGGCGTTAGATGCCCAAGGAAGCTCGTGGATATTCTAAATAATCGAGAAATTGCAATTGCGTTATGGCTTCTGGCAATTTCGGTTTACATTTTTTCTTCCTCGAAAATGGCGGAGGTCAGAAATGCCTTCAAAGGCGTCCTGGCAACTTTATTTGTTAGACAAATAATGTCCGTCCTTTGTTTGATGGTTGCTTACATGGCAATTGTCATTTGCTGGCTTTCTGAGTTGGAACTATGGAATTTTGAACAGCTAAAAAATACTGTTTTTTGGTGTGTTTCTGTTGGTTTCATGTCGCTATTTAAGCTTGAAAAAATCAAACAAGATAAGCATTTTTTCAAGCACTCAGTTTTAGATAACTTGAAACTACTAGCGATTCTTCAATTTGTCGTTGGTGTATATACTCTCTCTCTTTGGGTCGAGGTTCTGCTAGTTCCTGTTTTAGCATTATTGGGAGTTATGATAGCTATTGCTGAAACCGACAGAAAACATCATCAGGTAAAGGTTTTTCTAGAATATTGCCTATCTTCTTTCGGGGTAGTCTTAATTGTTTACACTTTGTACATGTTAATGACCGATTTTGGTGAGTTTGGGAAAGAAAAAACTGCATACGACTTCTTTGTTCCACCATTGCTGGCTCTCTGTTACTTACCATTCGTTTTATTTATGTTGGTTTATTCAACATATGAGCAGGTCTTTGTTCGTCTTAGGTTTTCAATAAAGAGCCGGTTCCATAGATATGCGGCTAAACTCTATGCATTTATATTGTTTAATGTTCGGCTCAGTCTGCTTGAGCGATGGTCATTTCAAGTCGCCAAAGCAAACATAGAATCACACTCGGATCTGATTGATACCTTTAAATATATATTTAAAGTGAGATATTCTGAGAAAAATCCAAAGGAAGTACCAAAAGAGCAAGGTTGGAGCCCTTACAAAGCCAAAGAATTTCTCGTAAATGAAGGGTTGAGCACTGGATTATATAATAGATCTTTCGAAGAAGAATGGTTTGCATCATCCCCAATGGAAGAATTTAGCGATGGTATGATCCCGGATAATATCGCTTATTATGTTGAAGGTTCTGAAGATGTTGCAAAAGTACTGAAGCTTAAAGTGAACGTGAATGATGCTTCCAGAACCCATCAGGCATGTGAAAAGTTAGAAGCTATGGCAGAAGCTTTGAGTATCTCTAGCTTAAGCCTACCTTTATCCGATGAGATGAAGAGTGCTATTTCAGGTTGTAATTCATATTCTGAGAAAGTTGAGGATAAAACAATCGCCTTGGTTGTAGATCATTGGCCAAATCATAAGTTTAATGGGTTTGATCTCAAACTCCTTATATCAAGCATTTAACAAAGCGCATGTTGTCGGACTGGCTTTCCGCTGCGCTCCAAACCAGCCGCAAATGCCGGTGTTAGGCGTCAAAGAAATATGAATGTTGAACTCCTCTCAGAGCCACTTAAGAAGATCCTTGACGCGGAACTGGCGCTTTGGAATCAAATACAGCAGATTTCGGCGTGGCCTCCAAGGTGCCACCTGCTCGTCATTCTGCGCAGACCGTTCAATCATCAATATGAGGTTGGCCCTGATGTCGAGTTCGCAGAGATCAATGACACGCACTATTAGGAGTCCGAGTACCGTTATCGTGGTGGCATCCAAGCTTTAGCATGCAGCTTCGGCAGGTAACAAGCAGTGTGTTGCCACCTAACAAACGGTTCAAGGCCGTTCGTTCCGCTCACTCGGGGCAGGCGAAACCCGTCGAGGCCAACGGCCTCGCGTCCCATGCGGCGCAGCCGCATCAAACCCCCAAAGCCAAGCAAGGCTTCACAAGCAAACGTCCGATTACGCCTGACGGCTAATCGAACCCACGCTCCTCTGTGGCCCGGTGCTGACCATCAGTAACCCGACCTTGGCACAGCCGGATCAGATCCTCGGCTACGGCTGCGGCCTTACCATCATTCAGCGGATCTGCGAGAAGCTGGGTTGGCAGATAGACACCCAGCTTGAGAATGGCGTATTTAGCGCTCAGCTAGCAATGAGCAGCGCCAACCCCAGCAAAAGGCATAACCCCCTCATCCCTGACGTTGCTCCCGCAAGGGGGAGGGTGGCCACCGAAACGTCCCTGCCAGCGAGTGTCAGAAAGGTGGGTGTCCCAGATTTTTTCATTCAAACGTCACATTAACAGATGGATTTCCTGGCAAACCCTCGTAGGCAACCGTCACGTTAGTTCCTGCTTTGATAGCCTGAGGCCCAGGGAAAGAGCCAAGGCTCAACATATCACCGGCCTTTAACTTGATGCCGCGTCTCGAGAGGTCCTGAGCCAGAAATAGAATGATATTCGCAGGATTTCCAAGCATCGACTCACCACGGTCTCGCGCCATTTCGACGCCATCAGCATTACGTGTAACAATCGTCAACTGAGGAAGGGCAGCGAACATGGCGCGAGCGTCTTCAATCTTCACTGGTTTACCGAGCACGCCACCGCGATGCGCAACATTGATTGCAACAATGGTAGGTGCGTCCATTTTCACGTTAGTGTCAAGAGCGAGGTCAACCAGCTCGATGAAGGGTACAAATGATTCAATGTGGTTCAATGCCTCTTGCGCAGTTGTTGCCTTCTGGATGTCAGCACTTTTAACAACTGCAATAAGATCGGCCTCCATCATTGGTCTTGCGCCATAATCGACGGCAACTTTAGATCCATCTGGGCGCATGCCATTTTTGAACATGAACCCGATCAATGGACCGTCGATCTGAAAACGCTCTTGCGAGGCTTTGCTGGTAAACGCTGCCTTATATCCAACCACAGCACCGAAATCTGAAGTGAGTGCGCTCACGACTTTTTGCTGCGCACAAAGCGCCGAAGCCATATCAAGATTTTCACCAAATCCAGCCGCCGGTTTCGCCTGCCGAAACGCGGTCAAATAGTCATTGATAACTTTATCGCTTGGGCATGCGTGTGCCGCACTAGCTAGAAAAATGGCGATCGCGCTTAGCGTATATCGCGGCCAGTGTTTCAACATCTCAGTGCCCATGCCACATCTCCACATTAATTGAATTTCAAACTTTGAGTCGTAACTGCCAACCGAGCAGCATCGTTCAAGCACTCACTACTGCTCCCTTGCGTTGCGCATTCTAGGTAGATTTCAGTCCGAAGCGCAATGCTAAGCCGCCGCTCTTCACTCTGCAAACACCACCGCAGGCTGCCTGTACCCCCAAGCACTTTTGGGGTCTGCTATTTCATAATCGGTTGCGTACATCTTCTTTAATTTTACTGTGACTCCATTTATAACAACCCAACCTAAGCTGGGTTGATTGCATCAAAAGGTGAGAATAATCAGAGCGCTTCCAATCTGGCATATGCCGTCACCAGCCACTTGGCGCCGACGTCGTCGAACTGGATTTGCACCCGACTCTGCTGGCCGACCCCTTCGAAATTGAGTACCACCCCTTCGCCGAATTTCGGACAATTCTGGGACACCCTCCATTCTGAGCGCCGCGTAACGGCCAATAGATCGGTGCCCAGCCCCCTCCAACCCGCCGAGGGGAAGGCGCAGGGTTAGGAGCGCCATCAGGGATGATGGCGCAGCCGCAGCGGGGCATGGGCCAAATCGGAATAGGGCGAGCACTGCTCGACCCCTATTTGGCGCGAGAACAAGGATGCTCGAAGCGGGCTTTGGCCAAAGCCATGGATGGGGTAGACCAACGTGCCGTGTGCGGCGGTCCGTCCGACCTGGCGAGAGACCCGAGGGAAACCGCGCAGCGGTCGGGTTGGCGGGGGAGGAGACCTTTGGTGACGTTGGGTCTTTCCAACGTCACTCGCCCCAGCCCGAAGAGCAGGCGAAACCCGTCGAGGCCAACGGCCTCGCATCCCAAGCGGCGCAGCCGCATCAAACACCCCAAAGCCAAGCAAGGCTCCACAAGCAAACGTCCGATTACGCCTGATGGCTAATCGTATCTACGGTCTACAAGCGGTGCAATGCGCTCCGCTTATTGCACCCTACGCCTGCGCCAACCCCTGCAAGGTATAATCCCCTATCCCCAACATGGCTCCCGCAAGGGGCAGGGTGGCCACCGAAACGTCCCTGCCAGCGAGTACTGCTTGCGGTGACCACGACAAACCAGATACAAGCAAGGCGCCCGCTGGCGCCCTGTTGTTATCTGATCGATGCAAGCCCGAGGCTCACTCCGCTGGTTTGTTTTTGCGGCTCGCTTTAAGTTCGAGAAACTCGATGATCTTGCCGGCCACATCCTTGCCGGAGGCGGCTTCGACCCCTTGCAAGCCGGGGGAGGAGTTCACTTCTAGCACCAAGGGGCCACGGGCGCTGCGCAAAATATCCACCCCGGCCACATCCAGCCCGAGGATCTTGGCCGCCTGCACCGCTGTGGCCCGCTCTTCTGGGGTGATCTTGATCGCTTCAGCCGATCCGCCACGGTGCAGGTTGGAGCGAAACTCGCCCGGCTGGGCTTGGCGGCGCATCGCGGCCACGACTTTGCCGTTGACCACTAAGCAGCGAATATCGGCACCGTTGGCCTCGCGGATATACTCCTGCACCAGAATGTTGTTGTTGGTCTGGATAAAGGCTTCGATCACGCTCTCGGCAGCTTTTTGCGTTTCGCACAGTACTACGCCAATTCCTTGGGTGCCTTCGAGCAACTTCACCACCAGCGGGGCACCACCCACCATGGTGATGAGATCGGGCACGTCGTGGGTGCTGTGGGCATAACCGGTGATGGGCAGGCCAATCCCATGGCGAGAGAGCAGCTGCATCGCCCGCAGCTTGTCGCGGGAGCGGCTGATCGAGACTGAGCTGTTAAGGGCCATGGTGTTCATCATCTCGAACTGGCGCAGCACGGCAGTGCCGTAAAAGGTAATGCTGGCGCCGATCCGCGGGATCACCGCGTCATAGCTCGCCAACTCCCGTCCTTCGTAGTGAATCGACGGATTATGGGAGGCAATATTCATGTAGCAACGCAAGGTGTCGAGCACCTCGACCTGATGACCACGGGCTTGTGCCACCTCCACCAGACGGCGGGTGGAGTAGTTGTTGGGTTCACGGGATAAAATGGCGATCTTCATGATAATTCCGCTAGAAGGCTGTGGCTCGGCTGGATAAGGCGGGAGAGTATAAGGTGCCACGGCGCCAACACAACGCCAATTGTTTATTCTGATGGTAAGCGGCGAATGGGCGGCTCGGTGCGCGACTGTTCAGCCGCCGCACCTGCCGCCTGATGATGCCGCCGTTAGGCGGCCAGATGGGCGACTGGCAAGGTCATGGTTAGCCCAGATTGGGCGCTAGCCAGCGCTCGGCCTCGGCTAACGTCATCCCTTTGCGGGCGGCGTAATCTTCCACCTGATCCTGCTGGATCTGCGCTACCGCGAAGTACTTGCTGTCGGGGTGGGAGAAATACCAGCCCGACACCGCCGCCCCCGGCCACATGGCGTAGGATTCGGTCAGCTGCATACCAATGGCCTGCTCCACCTCCAGCAGCTCCCAGATGCTCCCCTTCTCGGTGTGCTCGGGGCAAGCCGGATAACCGGGCGCCGGGCGGATGCCCTGATAGTTCTCGCGGATCAGCTCCTCGTTGCTGAGGGCTTCAGCAGGGGCATAACCCCAGTGCACTTTGCGCACCTGTTCGTGCAGGTACTCGGCAAAGGCCTCGGCAAGGCGATCGCACACCGCTTGGATCAAGATGGCGTTGTAGTCGTCGAGATCGGCCTTGTAGGCCTTGGCGATCGCCTCTTCACCGATGCCACCGGTCACCGCGAAGGCGCCGATCCAGTCAGGCTGGCCGCTCTCTTTCGGCGCCACATAGTCCGCCAGACAGTAGTTGGGGAAGCCCTGTTTCTCGCTCTGTTGGCGCAGGTGGTGCAGCACTTTCTTCACTTCGCGGCGCGACTCGTCGCTGTAGACCTCGATGCTGTCGCCCACCGCGTTGGCAGGGAACAGACCGATCACCCCAGCACAGCGCACGCTCTGATCCTGTTCCAGCTTATCCAACATGGCGTTGGCGTCGGCAAACAGCTTGGTCGCCTCCTCGCCAATGATCTCGTCTTGGAGGATCCGCGGATACTTGCCCGCCAGCTCCCAGCTTAAGAAAAACGGCGTCCAATCGATGTAGGGGCGCAGCACCGAAATCGGCACGTTCTCGAACTTCTGAACCCCAGGTTCGCGGGGCTTGGGCGGCTGGTAGCCAATCCAGTCCAGCTGGTGGCGGTTGGCGCGGGCGTGCGCCAAACTGACCGGCTTGGCGCGGGGCTGCTTGCGGGCATGTTGTTCGCGGGCGATCTCGTACTCTTTGTCGATACGGGCGACAAACGCTGGCTTGAGTTCGGGGCTGAGCAGGCTTTGGGCTACCCCCACCGCACGGGATGCGTTGGAGACATAGACCACGGGTTCTGAGTAGTTCTGCTCGATTTTGACTGCGGTGTGCGCCTTGGAGGTGGTGGCACCGCCAATCAGCAACGGCAGCGTGAAGCCTTGCCGTTCCATCTCTTTGGCTACGTGCACCATCTCATCTAACGACGGCGTGATCAGGCCCGACAGGCCGATGATGTCGGCCCCCACTTCCCGTGCAGTCTTGAGAATAGTCTCGCAAGAGACCATGACCCCGAGGTCGATGATCTCGAAGTTGTTGCACTGCAACACCACGCCGACGATGTTCTTGCCGATGTCGTGCACATCGCCCTTGACGGTGGCGAGCACGATTTTGCCATTGCTGGAGCCGCCCGACTTTTCCTCTTCGATATAGGGCTGTAGGTAGGCCACCGCCCGCTTCATCAC
>NZ_PGGC01000039.1 GCF_002795305.1 Aeromonas cavernicola | reverse complement strand
CTATCAGCAGATCGTGGGGCGGGGCCTGCGCCTCTCGCCGGGCAAGACCGATTGTCTGGTGCTCGACTATGCGGGCAACAACTTCAACCTGTTCGCCCCCGAAGTGGGGGAGCCCCGCCCCCACGCCGGTACCGAGCCGGTGCAGGTGCCCTGCCCCGCCTGCGGCTTTGCCAACACCTTCTGGGGCAAGACCGATGAGGATGGCCAGGTGATCGAGCACTACGGCCGCCGCTGTCAGGGGCTGTTTGAAGATAACGAGGGCAACCGCGAGGAGTGTGACTACCGCTTTCGTGCCAAGATTTGCCCCGCTTGTGGTGCCGAAAACGACATCGCCGCCCGCCGCTGCCAGCACTGCGACCAGCTGCTAGTCGACCCTGACGACAAGCTCAAAGAAGCGCTCAATCTTAAGGATTGCATGGTGATCCGCTGCGCGGGGCTCACCCTGAATGCCGGGCGCGGCAAACAGGGGGAGCGGCTGGAGGTGACCTACCACGATGAGGAGGGTCTGACCCTTAGCGAATACTTCGCTTTTCACTCCGCAGGCGCACAACGCTTGTTTCAACAGCGCTTTGTGCGTCATCATTGGCCCGCTCCGGGGCTGGAGCCGGAATTTGCCAGCATGGCCAGCGTGCTGGCGGCTGCCGCGCAATTTCGCCACCCCGATTTTGTCATCGCCCGTAAAGCAGGGCGTTTTTGGCAGATAAAAGAGAAAATATTTGATTACGACGGCCGCTATCGTACCGCTAATGCCCTTGGCTAATAGCGCCGATAGCCAAGAACATATTGATGAGTGGGGCGAGCTATCACATTCACTCCCCCCCTTCGTGAAATCAGAGGATGTTATGCAAAGGCTGTTAATAAGTGGTTATTTGATCGTCTCTTCCTTGGTCTCTCCCTTGGCCCATGCCACCCCGCTCACCCCGCCCAAAGGGGGCCAGTACGCCATCATGGTGCAGGGTAATAATGGGGTTGAATTCGCTCGTCATGCCGACCAGATGATCGCCCCCGCCTCCACCATGAAGGTGCTCACCGCGCTGGCTGCTCGCCTCGAGCTGGGTGCCGACTTCCGCTTCGCCACCGACATTCAGGCCCAGCCCGGTGCCAAACAGGGTGACACCATCAACGGCGATATCTGGATCAACTTCGTCGGCGATCCCACCTTGTCACGGATGGACCTGCTCTCTTTGTTCAAGCAGCTCGGCGTCAGTCAGATCAAAGGCAATGTCTACGTCAATACCGGTGCCTACAACGGCTATGAGCGCGGTAATGGCTGGTCATGGGGGGATCAAACCCTCTGCTTCGCCGCGCCGGTCTCCTCGGTCATCATCGACAATAACTGTGCTTATGCCACCTTAAGTGCCCCCCAAATTGGCAAGCCAGCAACGGGTAACGTGGCCACGGGCGTCCCCATCGGCATCGGTGCCGATAATGTGGAGGTGATGAGCTACGGCGACATGGCGCGCCAGTTCTGCGCACTGGAAGTGGATATGGCAAAGGGCAACTTCTATGAGCTCAAGGGCTGTATTACCCCCAGTAAAGAGCCTCATGGGCTGCGTTTTGCCATCCATGACGTGGAAGCTTGGGGCTGGGATAATATCCGCTGGGCCATGGACAGAGCTGGCATTCAGCACGACGGCCTGCTGCGGGTCACCCACACCCTCCCGCAAGGGCCGGCTACCTTAGCTACTCACCAGTCAGCCCCGCTGCCAGTGATGCTCGCCAAGATGTTGAAGAAATCCGATAACCTCTACGCCGATACCTTCCTCAAGACCGTTGGCCGTCACTACTACAACAAACCGGGCAGCTATCGCAGCGGCACCATGGCGGTGCGCGCCATTTTGACCAAGCAGGGCATTAAGCTGGATAACGCCATCTTGGCTGACGGCTCAGGTCTCTCGGCCCATAACCTTATCAGTGCCCGCCAGATGATGGCGGTGCTTGACTACATCCAAAAAAATGATGCCGAGCTTGGTTTCATCAAACTGCTGCCCAGCGCCCAAGTGGACGGCACGCTGGCTTGGCGACGCAGTGTCACCGCACCGATGATGAAAAACCGAGTACACGCTAAAACCGGCACCATCACCGGCACCTCTAACTTGGCTGGCTTCATCGATACCGCCAGCGGCGAGCGCAAGGCATTCGTGGTGTTGCAGCGTGGTTTGGCACAAGATCCTGCCGCCCAAGAACGCGACCGTGCCAGCAAGGCCGTGCGCCCATGGATGCTGTTTGAAAAAGGCGTGCTTGAGCGGATTTATCAAAACCAACCCATTGAAATTCAACAAGAGTAACTGCCTCGCAGCAGATTTAATGAGGATGCGGGGCAGATAATTGGTACGTTGAGCCATCCCCTCGCGGCGCGATGCTCTGCAGGAGTCAGCTCACTTATTGGCCGTCATGGCCATGACATAATGGAGAAAAGAGATGTTGTTAGAAATTTTTGGTCGCCCAGGTTGCCCTTATTGTGTCCGTGCCAAGCAGCTTGCTGAGCAGTTGAGCGAGCAGCGCGATGATTTTCAATTCACCTATACCGATATTCAGGTCGCAGGCCTGAGTAAAGAGGATCTTGCCAAGCGCGCCGGTAAGCCGGTCACCACCGTGCCACAGATATTTCTTGATGATCAGCACATCGGTGGTTGTACCGATTTCGAGGCTTACGCCAAAGCGAATCTAGGCCAATAAAACCGCTAAACTGCACGGCGCACGGCGCACGGCGCACGGCAGACATAATAAAGAGACCGATGCCAAACAGCATCGGTCTCTTTATTATTGCGGGTCACCCTAAGGGGTCAGCGACTGAGCCGCAAACCGAGCCATGATGGGGTTATGGTCTGACGCCTTGGTCATGGGTGAACTGACCTCAAGCAGATCTAAATTGCGGTAATAGAGGTGATCGAGCGGACGGCCAAACGCGGTCCGACGCAAGTCGGGATGAGGTAGCGCCTCTTGCAACCCGAGCTCAGCCACTAATTTGCCTAACCAGAGCACCCGTTTGTCACTCCAGGTGTTGAAATCCCCCGCTAAGATCACCGGCCCCTGATGCCGACGAACCAAGAGGGTGAGATCGTTGAGCTGTTCACGAAAGGTCGCCATCCCCAGCTCAAAGTTGACCGCATGGAGGTTAATCACCAGCACGCCATCAGGGTCGCCCTGCAGTGGATAGAGGCTTACCAGCCCAGATTTGGGAATGCGTAGCAAAGGCTCGGGAGAGCGGACGCCGCACACAAACGCTTGCGGGGTTTTGGCGGCCGTCATCACCCCGAACGAGACCCCCCCCTGAGTGAAGGCTTGCAGCTGTTGCCACTGAAAATCACCGGCACGTAACCAGTCGAGCATCTCGGGACGGGTGGCCGACTCTTGTAGCAGCACCAGATCCTGCTGCTTAGCAAACTGATCCATCCCCTCACGCCAGTTTTTACGTTGCCCCTTGTAGAGATTCCACACCGTCACCCCAAATTCCCGAGGCAAGGCCGTGGTGGCCAATGCCACCAACGGAGGGCGCAGGCAATCTAAGCTCGGGATAATGCCTTGAGCTGTCACCAGATGATTCTGATCTGGCACCTCAAAGCAGCCGACCAAGCCAACGGTCAGGAGCGACGTCCCTAACATGCGGTAACTCTTTTTCATTGACTAACAACCATCCGTCTGTGTACGTGGGTACGGTGATCCATACCAATAAAGGCTTCGCTCAGCGGCGGCGTTGGCGAGCAGCAGCCAATACGGGCGTGCTCAACCACACTCATCCGCTCGATTTAAACAGTGGTAGGCACCGGACGCGGTTTACCATGATCGTCGATAGCAACATAGGTAAACACGCCCTCCGTCACGCAGTAACGTTGCGCTTCATTTTCTCTCAATACCGGTTTGACCCACACTTCTAATTTAAGCTGCATGGAGCTGCGGCCAATCCGCAGACAGCGGCCATAGCAGCAAACGACATCCCCTACCTTGACTGGGCTATGAAACGTCATCCCCTCAACAGATACTGTGCAAATGCGCCCCTTGGCCAACTCTTTGGCCATAATGCCGCCACCAATATCCATTTGGGCCATTATCCAGCCACCAAAAATATCACCATTAGGATTGGTGTCCGCTGGCATTGCCAAGGTTCTTAGCAACAACTCCCCATCGGGATGACGTGTGGTGTTGACCATCTTACTGCCTCTCTTTGATCAATGGCGCATGATAGGGGGGTGTTATCCCCTTGGCAAACCTCAATCTCCACTGAGCGCTTGGTCGGCAAACCAGTGAGCCGGGTCTGGCCAGCGATAGACAAACCCTAACTGCTGGCAGATAAGCTGGCCATCAATGGGTAAAAATGCCCCGGCTGGTTCAACAAAGATAGGTGCTGTTAGTCCCTGCTGGCGAGCGGCAAAGGGGTAAAACTGTTCTCGACGCGGGTGTATCGGCGCACTGACATTGTAACAATCGCCATGCTTCCCCTTCTCCAGCAGAAGCACGCAAGCGGCCACGATGTCATCAAGGTGCACCAAGTTGACCGCTTGGGCTCCGCCATCTAAGGTTTTACCCGCTAGAAAGCGGCCAGGGTGCCTACCTGGCCCATAGAGCCCGGAGGGGCGTACTATTATCACCTGCGCAAAACCTGCGGCCAATACCGCCTGCTCTGCGGCTAACATTCGTTCACCGCGAGCATGACGTGGCTGGGGTTGCTCCCCCTCTTGCTGGCCTGCGCCCCATACCGAGGTGGCACTGACAAACAATACTCGCCGCACTCCCGCCTCTCTCGCTAATTGACAAGCTTGTGCGATGGCAGCAGGGTAGTCATCGGTCTTACTGGGGGGAATGGCAATCACCAGCGTCTCGCAGCTAAGCGGCCAAGGTTCGGTCATGGTGCTTGAAATCAACAAGGGATAGGCGGTGATCCCTTGCGCTTGTAGTTCGCTTGCCTTCTGCAGCGAGCTCACCGTCACCTCGACAGATTGACCCGACGCCAACAGCGTTCGAGCCAACGGCAACCCCAGCCAACCCGCACCTAAAATACCTATCCTCATCATGGCTCTCTCATTGACTTGACGCGTTGACGCGCTACATGGCAAAAAAAAACGGCCATCTATGATGGCCGTCGAAAGTAACGAAGGAAATAGCTGATTAAGTCAGTTACCTCCTACAGCGGGAAAATCAGGAACACCAGCTCCCGACTCGTGGAGCCAATCCTAGAGAGTTCAAGTGTAAAAAGCTTTGAAGCAGATCACAGTTAACTCTATTTTTGAAAACGATTTCATTTATTGTGAGTTCACCCCCATCCTCTCTGGCACCACGTAACGGATAACCCTAGCGGAGGTCGAAGATCGGATCGTATTGTCTCTCTCTGATAATCACCATGGGTGAGTATTTTGGCAATTATTCAGGTTTGTCCAATGAGTTATCCCCAGCTTCTGGGGATAACTCAAGGCGAGATAAGGTAGCAGATGGACAAATACTGACTGGAAAACGACCATTGTTCTTCACCCCGTTCCTGTCACGCCACGCGCTGATGGGCCATGTTGTTACATCATTGCCTCACTAGGTGAGTGGCCAAGGTATTGATATCAAGTAACAATAGGGTGCAAGGAAGGAAAAACGGCGTCAGAAGAGCAACATCATTAAACGCGGATCGTCCATTAGCCAAGTGGGCTCTGTTATCACCATCGGTGAGGCACCTTGCACCTTTGTTTGGCCAGATCCTGGCCACCTATCTTTAGATAACCTATCGACTATCAGCCATCTCACTCGCCCACACCGTCACCTGACACCAGCAAACGCTGACTGCTTAACTTTTTCTTAAGTTTGCGGCGCTAGCCTAGGGTCATGATTGGAATGAATACCGGTTGAGCTGACCCTATGAGGGAAATCAGCCTGATTGGATGGAGGCACATAATGGGCGTCACGTTGAGTGTGATGAAGGTTAATCTACTGTTGGTCTTGTTGTTTACGTTAGTGTTCAACTGGCCTATTTTTTTGCATTTCTATGAGATCTTAAGCCAACTGGAGCATGTCAAACTGGGCTTTATTATCTCGATTCCTCTGGTATTGATGGCGGCGCTCAATGCCGTACTCTTACCCTTTAGTTTTCGGTATCTGCTTAAACCTTTTTTTACCTTACTGATCTTGAGCAGCTCGATCGTGAGCTACGCCATGCTCAAATACGGCATCATTTTTGATGCTGGCATGATGCAGAACATCGTAGAAACAAACAGCGGAGAAGCCGGTTCCTATCTCAACAGCAGTCTCATGATCTGGTTTCTGCTCACCGGCGTACTGCCTGTGCTGCTGTTACTGACCTTGCGCATTAAGTATGCTGCTCATTGGTATACAGGGCTGGGCCTGCGGTTGGGCTCTCTCACCGCATCGTTACTCTTTCTGGTCTGCGTGGCAGCACTTTACTACCAAGATTTTGCCTCGGTGGGGCGAAATAACCATACCTTGAGCAAAGAGATAGTGCCCGCCAACTATGTGCATGGCCTCTACAAATATGCCCGTGATGAGCTGTTTGCGACCAAAATCCCCCATCAATCATTGGGTACAGATGCCAAAATCATGGCAAAAGGGGATAAACCAACCTTGATGTTTTTAATCATCGGGGAAACTGCACGTAGCCAAAACTATTCGCTCAATGGTTACGCTAAAGCGACAAACGCGTTCACCCACCAGATCCCAGGTCTTGTCTCTTTCAAAGATGTTCGCTCTTGCGGCACAGCCACCGCCGTCTCGGTGCCATGTATGTTTTCCAACCTGACTCGCCGTGAATATGATGACAAGCTTGCCCACGCACGCGATGGGCTGCTAGATGTGCTGCAACATGCGGGCGTCTCCGTGCTGTGGAAAGAGAATGATGGCGGCTGTAAAGGGGTCTGCAACGGGGTGCCAACCATCGACATCGACCCAACGCAATATCCCGCCTTTTGCCAAGACAGCTCATGTTATGACGAAGTCCTGCTAGAAGGCTTGGACCAACAAATTGGGCAAATGAAGGGCAATAAGCTGGTGGCATTCCACCTGATGGGCAGCCACGGCCCTACCTATTTTCGCCGTTATCCCGTGACGGATCGCGCTTTCACACCAGATTGCCCACGTAGCGATATTGAAAACTGCAGTGACCAAGAGTTGGTCAACACCTATGACAATACCATTCGCTATACCGACAAGGTGCTGGCGCAGTTGATTGCCAAACTGCAGACATTAGAAAAAGAGTACAACGTTGGCTTGGTCTATCTGTCCGATCATGGTGAGTCACTGGGGGCGATGGGCCTCTATCTGCACGGAACACCCTACAAATTCGCCCCTGATGAGCAGACCCGTGTGCCGCTGTTAACTTGGTTTTCACCCCAGTTACAAGCCGACCGCCAGCTTGATCTGAGCTGTCTTGCCCAAGAAGCCAATAACCAGCGCTTCTCACACGACAATTTATTCCACTCGATGCTAGGGATCATGAATGTGCAAACCAGCGTGTATGACAGCTCGTTAGATCTCTTTAAACCCTGCCGAACAAGCTGAACTCGCCATCATAAAAAACGGCAGCCATCGGCTGCCGTTATCATCTAATACGCTGACACCTACCTCTGCTCCATGATGATTTGAAGCAGATCCCCCTCCAGCAATGCGCGCTTGATCAACGCAAACCCGCCAATGGTCGGCTGATTCTGAAAACGCGCTTTGACGATGGGCAAACCACGGTGAAAGCTAGGTAACGATTGATGCTCAACGCAGCGGCGAATCGCAGGAAACAGGACCTCCTCCGCAGCAGTGATCTCACCCGCAATCAGCATTTTCTGCGGATTAAACAGGTTAACCATGATCGCCACCGCACGCCCCAAATGTTCACCTACGTTTTCGATCACACTGCGGGCCAACTCATCACCAGTGACTGCAGCTTTACACACTTCCTGAATGGTAATGTGCTTCTCTTGCAGCGCACTTAAGTGGCCACGGCTGATAAGCTCTTTCACCTTATCCACTATCGCTTCATTAGAGGCGATAGTCTCAAGGCAACCAAAATTGCCACAGTGACAGCGTTTACCCAGCGGCTCGACTTGAATGTGGCCAATCTCTCCCACATTGCGATTTTGGCCGAGAAAGACCTTCCCCTTGGTAATAATGCCAGAGCCCGTCCCTTGATGTACCCCCACTAGAATAGAGTCCATACAATCACGGGATTCGCCGAAAAAATGCTCCGCCAACGCTTGTGCGCGGATGTCATTGCCAAGGTAACAAGGTAGGTTGAAGTGGTTATGTAACAACTTCGCCAACGCCAAATTACGGATCTGGTATTTAGGGGTATAGATCACGGTACCAGACTCGGGATTGATCAGCCCTGGCATGGTTAACGCGATGCCGATCAACTTACGGCAATGCTCGACGTTGGCATCAATAAAGCGGCTAATTTCCCGCAATAACATGTCCACCACGGGCTGCTGATCGATCTCTGTCACTTGAGTGATGTGCTGGTCGAGCTCTTTACCATCCAAGTCATACAGGCTCAGATGCAAATAGCCACGTCCTAGCTTGGCAGAGACAAATTGAAAGCGATGTTTGATAGTGGTCAAGGAGATAGCTCGCCGGCCACCAGTTGAGGCTTGCGGCGAGGTCTCTTTGATCAGGCCATGCTCGATCAACTGCCGAGTGATTTTAGTCACGCTGGCTGGGGCCAAGTGACTCAGCTCGGCAATCTTGACCCGAGAGATGGGACCCTGCAGGTCGATAAGCCGATACACGGCCGCACTATTGACCTGCTTGATAAGATCTACGTTTGCTATTTGTCCGCCAATCATGATGTCACTGTTGTGTGTAGTGTCCGTTTACCACGGTCCCACGGACCGTGAAGTCCTGATCGAAGACAGTGAGGTTGGCTATTTTACCGACCTGGATACTACCGAGACGTGAGTCCCATCCAATGGCGCGTGCGGGGTAAAGGCTGGCCATTCTCAGTGCTTCATCGAGCGGTAATCCGACCTGCTTGACCAGATTTTCCACCCCTTCCATCATGGTGAGGGCAGAACCGCCGAGTGTACCATTCTCATCAATACACTGACCATCGCGTACAAACACGGTGGTGCCACAAAAATCAAATTTCTCAAAGCCTTCCGGCGCACCAGCTGCCGCGGTGGCATCGGTAACCAGCACCAAACGCTCACCCAGCACCTTATGAGCAAGCCGCACATTGGCCCAGTGCACGTGATGACCATCAACGATAATGCCTGCGTAAACATCATTGCGATCGTAGATGGCCCCCACTACCCCCGGCTCACGGCCGTTTTGGGTTGGTGTCATTGCGTTATAAAGGTGGGTTGCAAAACGGATACCGTCATCAAACCCAGCCATCGCCTGCTCATAAGTCGCCGCAGTGTGGCCAGCCGATACCAAAATACCGGCTTCGACCAAACGGCGAATATGAGCTGGGTCGTTACGCTCCGGCGCCAAGGTAATTTTGGTGATGGCATCGGCGTTAGCACAAAAGAAATCAATCATCTCATCCGCAGGCTGGCGAATTTGCGCGGCAGGGTGGATCCCTTTACGAGCCAAGTTGGTATAAGGGCCCTCTAAGTGAACGCCTAACACCTCATTGGGATGAGCCGCCATGTATTCACGGGTCACCGCAACCGCCTGCTTCATATCAGCATCTGGGCTGGTGATCAGGGTCGGCAAAAAGCTGGTGGTGCCCGATTTTAGATTAGCGGCCTGCATGGTAGCCAAGGTGTCAACGGTAATGTCAGTGTTGAACATCACCCCGCCACAACCATTGAGCTGTACATCGATAAAACCGGCACTGAGGTTAGCGCCTTGCAGATCAATGTGCTCAATCCCCGCTGGCAACTCCGCTAGGTGAGCAATGGCGACAATCTGGTCGCCGTCGATCACGACGCCATAACCGGTCAACACACAGCTACCGGTATAGAGGGTGCAATTAGTCAATGCGTACATGGGATCTCCTTACAAGCGGCCGATATTGTCTGCTTCCAGCTGTTGGAAGTAGCGTACCGTCTTGACTTTGAGCTCCATGGTCGAGGGCTCGTCACACACCATCATTCCCTTCGGATGCAGTTGCAGGGTGGAGATAGTCCACATGTGGTTCACGCAGCCTTCGACTGCGGCCTGCAGCGCCAACGCCTTGCCGTGACCGGTCACTAGGATCATGATCTCTTCGGCATCCATCAGGGTGCCAACGCCCACGGTCAGCGCCAGCTTAGGCACCTGCTCCATGTCACCGTCAAAGAAGCGGGAGTTAGCAATGCGGGTATCTTCGGTCAAGGTTTTGATCCGAGTGCGGGAGGCCAGCGATGAGGCCGGCTCATTGAATGCAATATGACCGTCGTTACCCACCCCGCCCATAAACAGATGGATCTTGCCGTAGGATTTGATCTTGTCTTCATAACGCTTGCATTCTGCGATCAAGTCCGACGCGTTACCGTTCAGCATGTTGACGTTTTCAGCGCGAATATCGATGTGATTAAAGAAGTTATTGTGCATGAAGCTGTGGTAGCTCTCAGGATGATCTTCCGGTAATCCGACATATTCATCCATGTTGAAAGTGACCACATGCTCAAAGCTCACTTCACCTGCTTTATGCAGCTCAATCAAACGCTTATAGGTATTTAGAGGGGTGCCACCCGTGGGTAACCCCAACACGAAAGGACGCTCGGCAGTCGGCTTAAACGCATTGATACGATCAACGATATAGCGGGCAGACCACAAACCAACTTGGCTGGCAGATTTCAACGGGATCAAGCGCATGATGGATACCTCTTATTAGGGATGCGGCCAGTCAATGGCGGCAACAATGAGCTAAAGGAACTTAAGTTGTTTCATAGCGTAAATAAAGATTACCCACTAAGCCACATTTATCGACCCCCTTTATCTCGTTTGGGTGATAAAGATCACGATTACAGGTTTATTAATTTGCGCAGCGAAATAAAAGCCCTAGACTGCCAATCAAGCCTTCGTGGCTTATACGTCAAACGTGATAAGCACTTATTTTCTAGAAAAACATTCACTAAAGGAGAGGAACCGTGAACATTCTCGGTTATTTGCAAAAAATCGGCCGTGCCCTGATGGTGCCGGTAGCGGTATTGCCTGCCGCCGCAATCCTAATGGGGATTGGCTACTGGATTGATCCCAATGGCTGGGGCGGTGGTAGCCCGCTGGCAGCTTTCCTGATCAAGGCCGGTGCCGCCATCATCGATAGCATGCCCATCCTGTTTGCGGTGGGTGTTGCCTACGGTATGTCCAAAGATAAAGATGGCTCTGCCGCGCTGGCCGGTCTGGTCGGTTTCTTGGTGGTCACCACCCTGCTAAGCCCAGGTGCCGTGGCCCAAATCAAAGGCATCCCACTGGAAACAGTGCCTGCTGCCTTCGCTAAAATCAGCAACCAATTTATCGGTATCTTAACCGGTGTCATTGCAGCTGAGCTGTATAACCGCTTTAGCAGCGTTGAGCTGCACAAAGCACTGGCGTTCTTCTCTGGTCGTCGCCTCGTGCCCATCATCACCTCAGTTGTGATGATCATCGTCTCCTTCGTGCTGATGGCGGTATGGCCGGTGATTTACGGTGGCTTGGTTAGCTTTGGTGAATCCATCGTCAATATGGGTTCTACCGGCGCCGGTATCTACGCCTTCTTTAACCGTCTGCTGATCCCAGTAGGTCTGCACCATGCGCTCAACTCCGTATTCTGGTTTGACGTAGCGGGCATCAACGACATCCCTAACTTCTTGGGTGGTCAAGCCTCTATTGACGCTGGCAAAGCCGTTGTGGGCGTAACCGGTATGTACCAAGCGGGCTTTTTCCCCATCATGATGTTTGGTCTGCCGGGTGCGGCACTGGCTATCTACCACGCTGCCAAGAAAGAGCACAAAGAGAAAGTGGCTTCTATCATGATCGCCGCTGCCTTTGCCTCCTTCTTTACTGGGGTAACAGAGCCACTTGAATTCTCTTTCATGTTCGTGGCACCCGTGCTGTATGGCATCCACGCCGTACTGACCGGTATCTCGGTATTTATCGCCTCTTCCATGCACTGGATTGCAGGTTTCGGTTTCAGTGCTGGCTTGGTCGACATGGTGCTTTCCAGCCGTAACCCGCTGGCGATCAACTGGTACATGTTGATTGCTCAAGGCTTGGTGTTCTTCGGTCTCTACTACGTGGTATTCCGCGCCGTCATTGCTCAGTTGAACCTGAAAACCCCAGGTCGTGAAGATGATGAAGTGGTGCCAGTCAAGGCGCAAACCACTGACCGCACTGAACTGGCTAAACAGTACCTTGAAGTGCTGGGTGGTCAGGATAACTTGGTCACCATCGATGCCTGCATCACCCGTTTGCGCTTAACCCTCAAAGATCGCAGCGTCGTTGACGAGCGTAAACTCAAAGCACTCGGCGCAGCCGGTGTAGTCAAGCTCGGCGAGCAAAACCTGCAGGTGATTTTGGGGCCATTGGCCGAAATCATCGCCGGTGAGATGAAAACCCTGCGTTAATCGACCGCTTCTACGTCTAAGTCCATTGTTGACATAACCAAGGGCCCTGCCTCAGGGCCCATATAAAAAGCCAAGATATTCCAACCTTTACTTCAAATGAGAGCAGCAGTTATGAACTTGAAACATTCTCTGTTAGCCATTGCCATGTCTACCGTTTTTGCTGGCCCAGCCTTGGCGGCTGACCCAGCCAAACAAGCAGTCGTGGATGCTATTGCCAACAATCTGGTGGTGAAGTACCAAGTAGTCACCAATGACGGTGCTGGTGCAGGCCTCGATTGCCAAGCGCTGGGCTCAGAGTGGGCCAGCTGTGGCGTTGCCAAGCTGCACCTGACTAACACCGGTGCTGATGTGACCTCCAAAGACTGGAGCCTCTACGTCTCTTCCATTCGTCGTATCCAACGGGTCGATAACGACCAATTCACCATCACTCACCTGACCGGCGATCTTTATCGTTTGACGCCAACCGAGAAGTTCCAAGGCTTTGCCAAGGACGCCACGGTCGAAGTGCCACTGGTGGTCGAGTACTGGGTACTGTTTGAATCAGACATCATGCCGAACTGGTACGTTGCCAGCGAAGGGGCTGAGCCAAAAGTGCTGGCCAGCATGAGCAATATCGATGATGCCAGCACCTACCAACAGCCAATGCCGGCCGATGGTTGGAAGCGCACCAAGGATGACAACAACATCCTGATGAACAGCGAAACTCGTTTTGCTGCCAACCAGACCAGCACCCTGCTGCCCGCCGGCAAGATTGACAACCAGATCCTGCCGACCCCAATGAAGCAGGTGGTCAACGCTGGCCCACAAATCGATTTCTCGACCATTAAGCTGAACGCGCTGGACTTGCCAACCGACCGTGCTGAAGCGCTGAAGGCACAACTGGCCAAGCTGGGGGTTACCCTCTCCGACACCGGCTATCCAGTGACCATCAAGCTCGGCAGCAAACTCAAGCAAGCGGAAGGCTATGACCTGACCATTGGTCAGAAAGGCACAGTGATCCAGGGTCATGACATTGATGGCGCCTTCTGGGGTGCCCAGTCACTGCTCTCCTTGCTGGGGGTCGATGACAAGCTGGTCTCCCCGATGCAAGTCGAAGATGCCCCACGCTTTAGCTACCGTGGTATGCAAGCAGATGTGGCCCGCCACTTCCGCAGCCTCGATACCATGAAAAAGCTGGTTGACCAGATGTCAGCTACCAAGCTGAACGTGCTGCATTTGGGCCTGACCAACGATGAAGGCTGGCGTTTAGAGATCCCAGGCTTACCGGAGCTGACCGAGGTAGGCAGTCAGCGTTGCCACGATGAGGCAGAAACCAAGTGCCTGATGCCGCAGCTGGGCTCTGGCCCAACCAACGACAACCAAGGTTCTGGTTTCTACAGCAAGTCTGACTACGTGGATCTGGTGCGCTATGCCAAGGCGCGCGGCGTCACCGTTGTGCCTGAAATCAACATGCCAGCTCACGCTCGCGCGGCCGTGGTCTCCATGGAAGCACGCTACCAGCGCCTGATGGCGGAAGGTAAAGAGGCAGAAGCCAACCAGTTCCGTCTGACTGACCCGGCTGATACCTCCAACGTCACTTCAGTCCAGTTCTACGACAAGATGTCGTTCATCAACCCTTGCCAACCTGGCGCAGCAACATTTGTCGCCAAGGTGATGGATGAAGTGGCTCAGATGCACCAAGCCGCAGGCCAGCCGCTGACCGCATGGCACTACGGTGGTGATGAGGCGAAGAACATCATGCAAGGTGGCGGTTATCAGGACCCCGCGGTTGCCAAGAAGGAAGATCTGGTCGGCTGGAAAGGCAATGTAGACGCCAGCAAGCAGGACAAGCCGTTTGGTAAGTCGCCGCTGTGCCAAAAGATGATCGACGATGGCAAGATCAAAGAAGTGGGCGAGCTGCCGGTTTACTTCGCTAAAGAAGTGAGCGAAATGGTCAAAGGCCACGGTTTCTCCACTCTGCAAGCATGGGAAGATGGTCTGAAATACGCCAACAGCGCCAAAGACTTCGCTACCGATAACACCCGCGTCAACTTCTGGGAAACCCTCTACTGGGGTGGCTTCAACGAAGCGATGAAGTGGGCCCATAAAGGTTACGAAGTGGTCCTGTCCAACCCAGATTACCTCTATTTCGATTTCCCGAATGAGGTCCACCCCGCTGAGCGTGGTTATTACTGGGCGACTCGCTTCAACGACACCCGCAAGGTGTTTGCCTTCGCCCCAGAGAACTTGCCGCAAAACGCTGAGACCTCAGTTGACCGCGACGGCAATGCGTTTGTGGCCAAAGGTGACCAAGACCCAGTCAAGTTCAAAGGGATCTCTGGTCAGCAGTGGAGTGAAACTGTCCGTACCGACGCTCAATTTGAGTACATGGTTTATCCGCGCGTCTTCTCGGTGGCTGAGCGTGCCTGGCACAAAGGTGGCTTCGAGCTCGATTACGTGAAAGGCCGCGAGTTCTCTGGCGAGACCAAGCATGTCAACAAGGCTACCCTCAACAAAGAGTGGAACCAATTTGCCAATTTGCTGGGTCAACGCGTGCTGCCGAAGCTGGATCAGGCCGGTGTTGAATACCGCCTCTCTGTACCGGGTGCCAAGGTGGTGAATGGCGTGCTGGAAGCGAACGTCGATCTGCCAGGTTTGCCCATCCAATACAGCATGGATGGCAGCAACTGGACTGCTTACGACGCCACTGCCAAGCCGGCCGTCGCTGGTAAAGTTTACCTGCGTACCACCAGCTTCGATGGCAAGCGCACCAGCCGCGTCACCGAGCTGAACTGATAGCAGTCAACCGTTAACATGAGGTGGGTCGCAAGACCCGCCTTTCCCAAGGCTGATTTATCATCAGATTTGGGAAAGGTTGACTGTACGTGTGAACCTTTGTTGTGTGTGTATTGTCTGTTTGTGCTTTTTTCATCACCTTCAACCCCGCCTTGTGCGGGGTCTTTTTTTATACAAATGGGCTAAGCACAGCGATGCCTGCCTCGTTTTGAACTAACCCCCCTCTAACGGGTAAATTCAGGTTGAGGCAAGCGTCGTAATAAGAGATCATGGTCGGCTTGAGTGCGGGAGATGGTAAGCGTGCTAATCGGCACAACTTCCGCCAGTGACGCTTTTTTGAGGTGAGCCATGAGTCAGGCGAACAGCCCAACTAACTTTATTCGTCAGATCATTGATGAAGATCTGGCCAGCGGTAAGCACAGCAGCGTGCATACCCGTTTTCCGCCCGAGCCGAACGGTTATCTCCATATCGGCCACGCCAAATCCATCTGCCTGAACTTCGGCATCGCCCGCGACTATCAGGGCCAGTGCAACCTGCGTTTCGATGACACCAACCCGGCCAAGGAAGATATCGAGTATGTAGAGTCCATCAAGCAGGACGTGCAGTGGCTCGGCTTCCAGTGGAGCGGCGAGATCTGTTACTCCTCCGACTATTTCGACAAGCTGCATGGCTACGCCATCGAGCTGATTGAAAAAGGGCTGGCCTATGTCGACGAGCTGACCCCGGAGCAGATGCGCGAGTACCGTGGCACCCTGACTGAAGCTGGCAAGAACAGCCCGTTTCGCGAGCGCAGCGTAGAAGAGAACTTGGCCCTGTTCGAGAAGATGAAGAACGGCGAGTTTGCCGAAGGCACACTCTGCCTGCGCGCGAAGATCGACATGGCTTCTCCCTTCATGGTGATGCGTGATCCGGTGATCTACCGCATCAAGTTTGCCCACCACCACCAGACTGGGGACAAGTGGTGCATCTACCCGATGTATGACTTCACCCACTGCATCTCAGACGCGCTGGAAGGGATCACCCACTCCATCTGTACCCTTGAGTTCCAAGATAACCGCCGTCTGTACGACTGGGTGCTGGACAACATCACCATCGACTGCCACCCCCGTCAGTACGAGTTCTCTCGTCTGAACCTCGAATACACCGTCATGTCTAAGCGCAAGCTGAACCTGCTGGTGACCGAGCAGCACGTTGATGGGTGGGATGACCCGCGCATGCTGACAGTCTCCGGTCTGCGTCGGCGTGGCTACACTCCGGCCTCCATCCGCGAGTTCTGCAAGCGCATCGGCGTCACCAAACAAGACAACATCGTCGAGATGAGCATGCTGGAAGCCTGCATCCGCGACGATCTCAACGAAAATGCCCCACGTGCCATGGCCGTGCTGCATCCGGTTAAGGTGATCATCGAGAACCTGGCTGCCGACGAAGTGCTGACTGCCCCGGCCCACCCGAGCAATGCCGAGATGGGTACCCGTACGCTTCCCTTCACCCGCGAGATCTTCATCGACGAAGCAGACTTCAAAGAAGAAGCAAACAAACAGTTCAAGCGTCTGGTGCTGGGCAAGGAAGTGCGTCTGCGCAATGCCTATGTGATCAAGGCTGAGCGTATCGAGAAAGATGCCGATGGCAAGGTCACCTGCATCTACTGCTCTTATGATCCCGACACGCTAGGCAAGGACCCAGCCGATGGCCGCAAGGTGAAAGGGGTGATCCACTGGGTCAGCGCCACTCACTCCCTGCCGGCCCAAGTGCGTCTCTACGACCGTCTATTCAAGGTACCGAACCCAGGTGCCGAGGATGACTTCGAAGCCGCGCTGAATCCGGATTCACTGGTGATCATCGAGGGGGCCCGTGTCGAAGCCTCCCTCAACAGCGCCAAGCCAGAGCAGGCGTACCAGTTCGAGCGTGAAGGGTATTTTTGCGCCGATAACAAGCTCTCCAGCCCAGAGCTGCTGGTGTTCAACCGCACCGTTGCCCTGCGCGATGTATGGGATAAGTAAAACCGATCGGAATAGATACCGAGTGATGCCAGCCAATGGCTAGTCGAGGTAACAGTAAGGGAGGCTCTAGGCCTCCCTTACTGTTTATGCAGGCAACCCAGACAGACGCTCATTCCATTACTAAGACTCGGTTTAAAGGAGATCAGTACCTTACTAGCACAAGATAGAGGGCATCAGAGGATGAACAGTCAGGTTATTTACCTGCTACCGCGTTAAAAGTCAGTAATGCCACATTATTCGCATCACTTAACACCAACTGCTGACCGCTGACCTTAAACGCACTCACTTGCTCCAATTTTTGCAGGTATGCCGACTCTTCAGCTGCTAATGCGCCCATGCACATCATACGGGTGACCCCTATCGAACTCACTTTTAAAAGGCCTTCACCCTGTTGGCTCAATTTACCAAAGTAGCGATTACAGCCGCCCTTACCTGCAACCTTGCCATCTGTCACCTGTAACGTGAACGTGTCGCTATTAGCTCCTTGCAACTGCCAATGAGATGCTTGTAACTGCGCCATGGTAGACCCCATAACAGAGCAGCCCGCTAAAACCATAACCGCAAGCAAAATTAGCTTATTGTTCATAAATTCACCTTAATGATTGACGCTATCAACTGGACCGCTTATTTATCATGCCAGAGGATCGTACTAAAGAAATTTATTGAATTGCCTATCCCTTCACTAACAGCAACAGCTGGCATCTGCCATGCTTTTATCTTGCTCTGATCGCAAGGAGGGGAACCATGCTCAGATCACTCATCACGCTACTGATATCTTGTACCAGCATGACAGCACTAGCCGCAGGTTGGGATCAGTTTCGGCAAGAGAGCAATCCTGCACTCTATATAAAAAGTTATTCCGGCGTACTACTCAATAGCGCGCCCCATCATAACGACAGTTTTGATCTATGGCTGGTGAACAGTGGATATCGCTACCCTGTGATCGACAATCTAACGCTGTTCATGGAGGCTGGCCCTGCTGTCGCGAGTCAGAACCGTGAGTCTGGTTTCAATTTAAGCTCGGGTTTGCGCTACCAGCTCTCACCTGTGATCAATATAAGTAGTCAGATCAAACATCTAGAACTAAATCGGGCTAGTACATTACTTGAACTGCATTCGAGCATGCTATTAACCCCGCGTCTCTCTGTCACCGCCAATTATGGCGTTGCCCCCGTTACCGCCGGTCAAGCACTGAGTCTGGGAGTTGGCTTTAATTTCTGACGAGCACACCATGGGCAATTTGTTCTTCACATAACAATCAATTCTTGGTCATGGTTACCTTAAACCGTCCCCTCGAAGCACTAACACGCCACCGCAACGGGTCTTAGAGAGCCCTATGCCATTCCTCTTGGCAGATAAATAAACCACAAGATAAAAAGTATGTCAGGGGCTTACCGACATTTTCTTGTAGTTTTCCCACAAAAAATGTCAATTATTTGTTACTTCGCTTTACATTTTTCTGCACAAAAAATGGTTCCTAAACCCAGCATCGTGCAGAGAATCTTAGGTTTGACCTATATCAAGCTTGCGTTAAAAAGTTGCTATCTGACAGCAAAGATTGTTGTTATGTGTCTGTTAACTGATAAAATACTGCAACTTTCGTAACGGATTACCTTTCTAGGCTCAACTCGATCAGACTTGTCGGGAACCTATCTGTGGCACAGGGATATCTGCCAGTACCGATACCAAATTCGCACCATGCCGGCCTGATAGCCATACCCAGGATGACGTAATTAACTTTCAGGATCAGTCAGGAAATCGGCTTGATATGCTAAAGAGTGTTAAATTTAAGATCATTAACTGATAAGAATCTGGGAATACTCATGCAAACACCACATATTCTGATCGTCGAAGACGAGCTCGTCACACGTAACACCCTGAAAAGTATTTTCGAAGCTGAAGGTTACACCGTACTTGAAGCTAATAATGGCGACGAGATGCATCATGCATTGACGACCCACACCATTAATCTGGTAATCATGGACATCAACTTGCCGGGCAAAAATGGTTTGCTATTAGCCAGAGAGCTACGTGAAGATGACAACATCGCGCTGATGTTCTTGACCGGCCGCGACAATGAAGTGGATAAAATTTTGGGCTTAGAAATTGGTGCTGATGACTACATTACCAAGCCATTCAACCCACGAGAATTGACTATTCGCGCTCGCAATTTACTCAGTCGTACCATGAACGTAGTCGGTGGTAGTGACGATAAAAAGCTAGTCGAGCGCTATCTGTTCAATGGATGGGCCCTTGATATCAATAGCCGTGCGTTAGTCAGCCCGAGTGGTGACACTTTCAAGCTGCCCCGTTCAGAATTTCGCGCCATGCTGCACTTTTGTGAGAATCCAGGCCAAATTCAAACCCGTGCCGACTTGCTTAAAAAAATGACTGGCCGTGAGCTAAAACCTCACGATCGCACTGTCGATGTGACAATTCGTCGGATCCGCAAGCATTTTGAAAGCATCAGTGACACCCCCGAAATTATTGCCACTATTCATGGTGAAGGTTACCGCTTCTGCGGCGAACTAGCGCAGGAATAAAGCGATACTGGTGAATCCTAAAGGCGCGTTACGCGCCTTTAGCTATTTAGTGCCTGCCAAGCTTCAAACCGCGCGGCCTAACAGCATGCAGTGGTGAGTATGTGCCCCTTCTCAAGACCAAGAACACTAATGGGGAGAGCTCTTAACAGAGTGTTAGCACGCGAAGGCACTATCCTGAATCAGGGTGCGCGATAATCGCGTAGAGCAGACATAAACCATGACGATAACAAAAAGCCCACTTCATGAAGTGGGCTTTTTGTTATGAATCTGGAGCGGGCAGCGGGAATCGAACCCGCATCATCAGCTTGGAAGGCTGAGGTAATAGCCATTATACGATGCCCGCTTGACTTGCTAATTTGGAGCGGGTGATGGGAATCGAACCCACGTATGCAGCTTGGGAAGCTACCGTTCTACCATTGAACTACACCCGCGTCAGGCCACCTACTATATGCATTTTGCCGTTAAGCGCAATCATAGGTTTGTCATTTTTTTCAGTAAATCAAGCTGTTCGACCAACTATTAAGCAACCCGTCTCTTTTTTCAGCATCCCTCTGCTAATCGGATAATTTCCACGGTTGCCAAGGCGAAACGGCAAGGATAGTCTTGCGCCACTCGACGCGAGGATGGTGGTAATGGATAAAAATACACAAAAACGTCTCTATGGCTGGTTGCGCGCACAATCGAGCCACGGTCGCCGCTGGATCACGCTCTCCATCGCCCTTGGCCTAGGTCAGGGGATGCTGATGGTGGCACAAGCTTGGCTACTGGCGACCCTGCTCCATGGCTTTATTGTGGTAGGCCAGCAACCCGAGCAATCCATCTTCCTCTTTGTTGCTCTGCTGCTGGTGACGCTTGGCAAGGCGGTGCTCGCCTACAGCCGAGAAGTCACCAGCTTTAAGGCGGGTAGCGCCGTGCGCCAAACCATCCGCCAGCTAGTGCTGACTCGCTTAAGTCGTCTCGGTCCTGCTTATATCCAGCGGCGCCCAGCCGGTAGCTGGGCCAGCTTGCTGCTGGAACAGATTGAAAACATGCAGGATTTCTTTTCCCGCTATTTACCACAAATGGCCATCGCCGTCTTTATTCCGGTGGTGATCCTCGTGGCCGTGTTCCCTGTCAACTGGGCTGCTGGCCTTATTTTGCTTGGTACGGCCCCACTCATCCCACTGTTCATGATCTTGGTGGGGGTAGGCGCTGCCGATGCCAACCGCCGCAACTTTCAGGCGCTGGCCCGTCTTTCTGGCCATTTTCTCGATCGCCTAAAAGGGCTGCGCACCCTACAGCTTTTTATGCGCACCCACGCAGAAGGTGAGGTGATCCGCGAAGCGTCAGAGGATTTTCGCCTGCGCACCATGGAGGTGCTGCGTCTGGCGTTTTTAAGCACCGCCGTACTGGAGTTTTTCGCGGCCATTTCGGTGGCTCTCGTGGCGGTCTATTTTGGCTTCTCTTCCATCGATCATCTCGATTTTGGTAACTATGGCAGCAAGGTCACGCTGTTTACCGGCCTGTTCGTGCTGTTCCTAGCTCCCGAGTTTTACGCTCCGCTGCGCGAGCTGGGGGCCCACTACCATGCCAAAGCGCAGGCGATTGGCGCTGCAGAACAACTGTTGGAGTTTCTTGAAGCCGAGGTGAGCGAGCCGGCCGCAGGCAATACCCCTTTCCACGCCGACAGTCCCATCAAAGTGGAAGCTAACGCGCTTGAGGTGCTAAGCGCTGAGGGCAAGGTGCTAGTCGGCCCGCTCAACTTCACGCTGGAGGCCGGTTCACGCACGGCCCTCATCGGCATCAGCGGTGCTGGCAAGAGCTCACTGGTCAATGCCCTGCTCGGCTTCGCCCCCTATCGCGGTGAGATCAAGGTCAACGGGCAGGAGCTTGCTCACCTTGATATGGCCCAGTGGCGCCAACAACTAGGCTGGCTCTCGCAAAACCCGCAGCTGTTCCATGCCTCCCTGCGCGATAACCTGCTATTGGCCAAGCCATCGGCCAGCGATAGCGAGCTAGAAGAGGCCCTGAAACGGGCACAAGCATGGGACTTTGCTCGCGAGAAAGGACTCGACTATCCGATTGGCGATCAAGCGGGTGGCCTCTCGGTCGGCCAAGCTCAACGCCTCGCGCTAGCGCGCACTCTACTCAAAACGACCCAATTGATGGTACTGGATGAGCCCACTGCCAGCTTAGATCGTCACTCCGAGCGCGCCATCATGGCCACGCTGGAGCAGGCGATGGCTAACCAGACCTTGCTGATGATCACCCATCGCCTCGATCAGCTCGGCAAGATGGATCAGATCCTCGTGTTGGAACGTGGCCAACTGGTGGAGCAGGGCAGTTTCCAGCAACTGAGTCAGGCAGAGGGCCCCTTCTCCCACCTGCTCTCCCAACGTTCTGGAGGTTCTCTCGATGAGTGATCTGTTGCCGTTTCTGCGCCTCTATCGTCAGCACTGGCTCAGCCTCTCCCTTGGTCTGCTGCTGGCGCTGGTTACCCTGATCGCCGGCATGGGGCTGCTGTCGCTCTCCGGCTGGTTCCTCTCTGCCGCCGCCGTAGCGGGGATGGCTGTCGCTAGCCGCGATACCTTCAACTACATGACCCCTGCGGGCGGCGTGCGTTTCTTCTCGATCCTCCGCACTGCTGGGCGCTGGGGAGAGCGGGTAGTGAGCCACGATGCCACGTTTAGGGTACTGACTCGGCTGCGAGTCTGGTTCTGGCAGACACTCTCGCCCCTCTCCACCGCCACCTTAGCCGGTTTTCGCCAAGCGGACCTGCTCAACCGGCTGGTGGCCGATATTGATGCCATGGACCACGTCTACCTGCGACTGCTTACCCCCATCGCGACGGCAGTACTGGGCTGTGGCGCCATGGTTATCTTCCTCTCCCTGTTCGATAGCCGTCTCGCCCTGACGTTGGGTACCATCTTGCTGGTTGGCCTGATCAGCGTGCCGCTGGTCTTCTACTTCCTCGGTCGTCGCCCTGGTCAGCAGCTGATTGCCACAAAAGCGAACCTGCGCACCCAGATGGTGGACTATCTGGATGGCCAGGCCGAATTGCAGATGTTTGCCGCTGCTCCCAACGCGCTGGGCGATCTACAGCAGGCTGAACAGGCACTGCTGGGGGCACAAGCGCGCATGGCTAAGGTGAGCGGGCTGGCTAGCTTCTCGATGCAACTACTCAGTGGCTGGACCCTGACCCTGATGCTGTGGTTAGCAGGCCACGGCGTGGCGGGAGCGGCCCCCGATCCCATCACCGCCCTGATGGTGTTTGCCACACTGGCAAGCTTCGAGGCGCTGATGCCACTGGCAGGCTCCTTCCAGCATCTCTCCACCAGCCTTACCTCGGCACGCCGCCTCAATGAGATCCTGCAAGAGGCTAAAGCCCCCGAGTGGGGCACTGAACAGGCTCATGCCAGCAAGGGTTCCCTGCAGATCGACGACCTCTACTTCGGTTATCCCGGCAACCCGCAGCCAGTACTGCGCGGCTGTACCCTCCAACTGCACGCTGGCGAGAAGCTGGCGCTGCTGGGCCAGACCGGTTGTGGCAAATCGACCCTGATGGGCTTGCTGACCCGCGAGTGGAGCCCGCAGGCAGGTAAGATCCAGCTCGATGGCAAGCCACTGACCGATTACAGCGAAGGGGCGCTACGCGCCTCCATCTCGGTGGTCAGTCAGCGGGTACACCTGTTTTCCGCCAGCTTGCGAGATAACCTCAAGCTGGCGGCGCCGAATGCCTCCGATGCACAGCTGGTCGAGGTACTGACTCGGGTTGGCCTTACCACCCTGCTAGAAGATGAAACGGGTCTCGACGCTTGGCTTGGTGACGGTGGTCGTCCCCTCTCTGGCGGCGAGCGGCGCCGCATCGGTATCGCCCGCGCCCTGCTGCACGATGCCCCGCTCTGGCTGCTGGATGAACCGACCGAAGGACTCGACAGTCAGACCGAGCGGGAGATCATGGCGCTACTGTTTATCCTTGGCGCCGACCGCTCCCTGCTGCTGATCTCTCACCGTCTGCAAGGGCTGGAGCAGATGGATCGAATTGCCCTGATGGAAGAGGGGCAGATCCGCCTCTGCGCTCCCCATCAGGCACTAATGGCAGATGATTACTACCGCAGTCTCTATCAACGGTTGGCACCGACCTGACGGGGCACTCCCCGATACCTGAGTCCAAAACGGGGCTGGTCGCCATCGGTGACCAGCCCCTATAATGCCCCTCTCACTATTCAATAAGACACCGATATGAAACGCCTGATCCTGCTGATGCCCCTGATTACCTCCGGCTGTGCCAACTACGCCTTCAACACTAATCTGGATAAAGAGAACTTCGACGACTACTTCAAACCCGGTAGCGTGCAGATTTATGACCAAGATCAGCTGACTGATCTCAACCACCTTTACCTCGGCACCGTCGAGGGGGAATCTTGTCAGGCCGACGCTAACCAGCCGATCCCCAATGCTGGTGAGGCCCGGACACAGGCTCGCCGCAAGGTGGCCGACATGGGGGGTAATGGGGTGATTTTCGATAAATGTGCCGAGTTCAGCGATACCCCAGGCTGTCTTAAGCAGGTGATCTGCTACGCACAAGCCCTGAAAGTCGCGCCACAACCATGAGGTTTAGCTTCGATACGCTAGGGATCATCCACTCTCCTTATAAGGAAAAGTTTGCGATTCCACGCCAACCGGGTCTCGTCCCTACAGCCCGTGCTCAGCTGGTGTTGCAGGCTCCTTATGATCACCCCGATACGCTGCGTGGCATCGAGCAGTTCTCTCATCTCTGGCTGAGCTTCGTGTTTCATCACACCATGGCACAAGGCTGGCATCCGACCGTGCGCCCTCCTCGCCTCGGCGGTAATCAACGGGTAGGGGTCTTTGCCACTCGCTCCACGTTTCGCCCTAATCCCTTGGGGCTATCGGTCGTTGAGCTGCTTGGCGTTGGCCATGAGCAAGGCTGTCTGTGGCTCGATCTCGCAGGAGTCGACTTACTCGATGGCACCCCCATCGTCGACATTAAACCCTATCTGCCCTATGTCGACAGCGTGCCTGATGCCCATGGCGGTTTTGCCCCTGATGCCCCCACTCCAGCGCTGACGGTGAGCTTCAGTGCCGAGGCCGAGCAGCAGCTACAACCGTGGCTCACGGCTCACCCCCAGCTGCGCCAGCTAGTGATAGAGGTGTTGGCCCAAGATCCACGTCCTGCTTATAAAAAAGGCAAAGTGGATGAAAAGGTGTACGGTGTGCGGCTATATGATCTCAATGTGCGTTTTACCATTAACGAACCCACCTGCCTGATAGTGGCTATCGAGCCCGCTTAACCTGCTGCGTACCGTGCTCTCTTTATTTTTTACGCATCCTTTGGGGCCACGTTGTTCCCCACCTATCGCAGTTTCGATACAGCACAAGCATGAAAGGCAAAGGATAGATTTATCGCGCCCTTCCTTTTGGCATCAAATCATGTTTCATCGATTCAGCGCTGATACAGGTCTCGGCTATTAGGATTCGCATTGACTCTGATCTGCTTACACTTTCTAATTGATGGCATGGATCACTATGACCGCGTATATCATGAAAATTCTGTTGGTCGAAGACGACAAACTGCTTAATCATCACCTCTCCTCTTTGCTGACTGACGCACATAATCAGGTTTACAGTACCGATCGGGCAGCCATTGCCCTGCACTATGCCGCGGACTATCCCATTGACGTTGCCATTGTCGATCTAGGTCTGCCAGATATGGATGGCTTGCAGTTAATCCGACAATTACGCGAACGCCAGATCCCCTTTCCGATTTTGATCCTCACCGCTCGCGGTAACTGGCAAGACAAGGTCGAAGGACTAGAGGCCGGCGCCGATGACTACCTAGTAAAACCCTTTCAAAAAGACGAGTTGCTAGCTCGCCTCAATGCCTTGGTTCGGCGCAGCGCTGGCTTTATCTCCCCCAAAGTCAAAGCGGGTGATTACGAGCTAGATCTTTCCCGTAAAGAGCTCTGTATTGCAGATGAAGTGGCTGTGCTCACCAGCTTTGAATATGTGATCTTGGAATATCTGATGCGCAACGCTCGGCAGGTTGTGTCGAAACAGCAATTACTCGATCAACTCTATGGCGATGGCGAAGGGGACCCTAACACCATCGAGGTCATGGTCAGCCGCTTGCGTAAAAAACTCGATCCGGCAGGGGCGATCCAGCCGATCTCTACGATCCGGCGCCAAGGTTATATCTTCAACCTGCCGTGTCACTGATGGGACGCTTTTCGCTACTGTACCCACTACGACTGCTGCGCCGTTCGCTGCATCTCAAATTGCTGGTCAGCTCGTTGCTGGTGATTGCGCTGATCATGGCGTTTGCCGTTTACGTTCTCTATTTGGGCCACGCAGAAGAACAATCGCAAAAAGCCAGCGCTCGGATGCAGGAGAATCTGTCTAAAATATTCTCCTCCACCGACCCAGATCAGAGCGAACAAACGGCGTTAGGGCGTATTTCACGTAGCGCAATCGACAGTAACCTCGACACCCTGATTTGCCGGGCAAATGGTGACCTTATCTGGTCAAATTTGCATATGCCGGAGGTGATCAAAACGAAAAAGACCATTTGCGGCGACTTCATGACCTATTTAGGGGGGATGGATCTCGACTATTTTTTCAAGAAACATACCATGCCAAACGGCAATAGTTATTTCATTTATAGTTTGCGCTTTCTGCGCAATACCGGCTCCGGTATCGCAACCTATTATGTGGTGATGGTGGATTCTGCCAAAGAGTATCAAAAGCACATCAATGCCTACCTTTACTACCGTATTCGCCAAGCAATGTTTGCCTACGCCCTGCTGGCGAGTCTGCTGATAATAACCACTTTCTGGAGCTTGGGCTCTCTGCGCGATATGGCCCGCCAAATCGACGAAATTCGCGCGGGCAAACGCGAGTCACTCGGTGGTGACGTCGATCGTGAATTGGCCCCACTGACCGAATCACTCAATCAGCTACTGGAAAATGAGCGGCAACAAACCCAGCGTTATCAACATGCTCTCAACGATCTGGCTCATAGCTTAAAAACGCGGCTGGCCTTAATCCAAATAACGACCCGTGAAATGGCACTGGGCCGTGATATTCAGAGCAATATCAATGAACAAATCCTGACCATGGATCAGATGATCCAGTACCAACTCCGCCGAGCGGTGACGGGTCGGCAACGCCTAGCCAATAAGGGTACCGAGCCGGTGCCACTGATTGAAAAGCTGTTGGCTAGCCTCGCAAAAGTCTATCGCCACAAAAAGCTACAAACCCATTTTCAGTTTGACGATGATGCGCTGTTCCATGGTGAACAAGGTGACCTGATGGAGCTGATGGGCAACCTGCTCGATAACGCCTGCAAATTTGCGATTAGTGAAGTGCGCGTGACCCTACAACGGCACGGTCAACAATTGTGCATTCATGTGGAAGATGACGGCCCAGGTATCGACCCGACCCAATCAGAGCAAATATTTCAGCGGGGTGTACGCGCCGATAGCTCTCCTGGGCAAGGCATTGGGCTAGCAGTGGTAACCGAAATTGTCGATAGTTATCACGGCCACATTAGCGTGGATGCGTCTGTGCTTGGCGGCGCTCGCTTCACTATTACCCTGCCATAGTCCACCGTGCGAATGAAACTATCGTGTTTCCCGCTGCTGTTACCCTCTCTGATGGCGCAGCCATGCCAAGCTATCGTCATCAGCGATGCTGTTTTCCACCAGCTCGGCGGCGATCTGAATCATGTGGAAAAAAGCATGGGTGCCGTCGCTATCGCCTTACGCCAGCAAAGTGAGTTATCGCCCTTTCTCGCCGTTGGCTACCTGCCAGGCTGTACCGCAACTTGGCTGGGTGAACAGGCACAGTGGACCTACCTCCTGACCGCCGCTCACTGCGTGCCGTATCAAGGAGAGGTCACCCCAGTCCATTCTCAGTTTATCTCGTGGCAAGGAATGCCAATTGCCTATGGCGACGGCGTGGCTTATGTGCCACCGGCACGTTTACACAGGCCTGCGGGGCTGAGTGCGAGCGCGGCTGATATCGCGCTACTCAAATTACCCACGCGGCGTCCGCTGCCCGATAAAGCGGGTCAGCCCCTGACGCCGCCCACCCTTTATCAGGGCGCCCCTCTATTGCACGCCCCGGTGAACTTGGTTGGATATGGTGAGTGGGGGGTCGGTGCTCGACCGACCACTAATTATGAAATAGCAACCGAGCGACGGCGACTCTATGGCCAAAGCCGGATTACCCATCAGTTTGAACACGGCTATTTACAGGTGGCGGCCTATGAGCCTCAGGCAATACCGCCCTCTTCAGGGCTGTGGGCGAGAATAGCAAAAGGCGACAGCGGCGCCGCTTGGTGGCAGCTGATCGCAGGTAAGCAGCATATCGTCGCCGTCACCAGTAGCGGTCATGCCACAGCCTCCAACGCAACAGCTATCGGCCCATACCTCCCTTGGATAGCGTCGATCTTCCCGCAGATCTCCGTTACTCCTAGGATCACATCTCCCATATCCACGCACCCTACAGGCTCCACTACCCCATAAAAAATGCCAGTCAGAATTGACTGGCATAGGCTGGGCGGCTCGTTTTATCAACGTTAACTACGAGGAGCGCTTAGCCTGTTTCTGGGCAATCGCATCAGCGATATCAGCGGGCTCTAATACGATCCCTTCCTGATCTGGCGTAGGGAACACGGCAACACATAGCTCATCCTGCGCCATCCCATCAATCCAACGCGCTAGCCATACATTAAGGGTGATAGATTGAGGTTTGCAGTTCGCCCATTCCCCTTCTGCCCATGCTTTGGCGTACTCAGGATGCGGCCATACCGGAATGCAATCTTCATCCTCAGTGGTCAGCATCATCACGCCGTGCTCGTCGGTCAGCACATAAAGCTCTTCATGCTCGACCAGCTTGCTAATGAAGTGATCAAAGCGGTAGTCGGCGTTCAATTGCAGCGCAGCATTGCGCTCGGTATCGCTCAATTCATAGCTCATTGGCCACGTCTCTCTTGGGATAAAGGGCGCCATGTTCACATCTTGTGGTCAGCTTGTCCAGTTTACGACTCAACCGTCTTCGACTCAGTATGGGGCAGAGGGTAAAACATAAACGCTACCCACAGTGAGGGGTGATGACCGAGTTTATTTAGGTAAAGTTCGGGGTGATCAGCTCAATATCAGCGACTTCACTTAGCTTCTGGCGTAACCAGTAAGCCGACTCCACTTCGACAAAACAGAGCTGAGCACGCCCGCTGGCTGCTGCGTTGATCAGTTGTTCAAAACGACGCTGTTGCTGCTGTTGCCAAGCCTGAGCCAACTTAACACCATGGGCCTCATCGACAACCTCACGGCGTAGCTCAAATAGGTTATCGCTGATCGGGCTGTTAATTTTTGCGGCGCTCTGCCAATACATCTGCAGGTTATCCATCATCTCTGCATCATAGCTAGCTAGCGCATTTAACTCTGCCGTTGTCCCTTCTTCAGCGGCAGCAAAATCACACCACCCCGCATCGAGTGAAGCCAGATCATTTACCGCCATTGCCGTGCTATGTTGTCGCAACTGCGTTATGTCTCCCCCCTGACGGGTCGGTAACCAGATATCACCCTGATGAGCATCCAGCAATATAATCAGCGAGGATGTAGGGTAAACGGGGAAATGAGTACCCAGAGAATGCAACAGCGACACGATGGAGATCTGGGTCATAAGCAATACCTTAAGCTAACTGATCAGTGAAACGTCGAGGATATTAAGTCGACTATTCTATCACATGTGATCTATCCAACTTTCGAGATCGTCATCCCTATCAATATCAAAGTGCCTAATAAAACAACATGTGGCATAACTTGATGAGTTTAAAGCCCAATACTTTGAACCAGCGCCCACTAAAGTGAGGCTCAGAGTGATAGTTTTCAACCATCTTTGGTGTGAGGAGTAAAACGATGATTGGTATTGATCAAATTTCTGATGACGTCATCAACCAATTAAAAGTGCTGGCTTGCTTTGATCCGGCTAACTTGAGCCTAGGTATTAAATTACGGAGTGATATGGCTGAAGAGCTGTGCCAAGCAGCGGCTCATCTGCATCGGCAAGGTTTGATCAGCGCAGAAGATGGTGGCTATCTCACCCCATTTGGCATGACGATGGTGGAGCATCTGCAACACTTGCTGGTCGCTCTCAAACCTCTTTGATCGGTTGAGGAGCCCAAAGCGAAAAGTTGAGCAATATCCAGCGCTCGGCCTGATGATCAAGATGACAAGCAAACAACAAAGGACCTTCGGGTCCTTTCACTTGACCTTCGACCAGCCACTCCCCTACTTTTTGTGGTATAGGCAAAGCGCTTATCTCATCAAATGATGCTATTTCTATTCTTGTTCGAACAAATTGCTCACAAATATCTTGTGCCTCCATCGTCGGCTTCGGATCATTGATAAGCAGCAGGGTGGCAAATATCAGTGGCAGCATGATGATTTAGGGCATGAAGTGAAACAATTAAAATATCCATAAACAAAAAGCCGCAGTACTAAGCAGTACTGCGGCTTTTTTAAATTCTGTAAGAATTACAGAGCAGTTACGTTCTCAGCCTGCGGGCCTTTCTGACCTTGGGTTACAGAGAACTGTACGCGCTGACCTTCAGCCAAGGTACGGAAACCGTTACCCTGAATGGCGCTGAAGTGAACGAAAACGTCCGGGCCGTTTTCTTGCTGGATGAAGCCAAAGCCTTTGGTTTCGTTGAAGAACTTAACGGTACCGGTGATCATGTTAGACATATCTTTAAACCTGTATTCAAAATAATTACTTATGCTTTTCAGCGGGTAAAGCTCAAAAAACGGGATTAATTTATGAACAACAGTAAAAGATGTAAAACATCATCTTTATTGACATAACTATCGCCTTTTCAAGCTAAAAAAGATTATACGTGGCTTTGTCGATTACGCAAACAAATTTGTGCCCAATCAAGACTGGGCACAAACAGCTAGTATGTCGGCGCCCTCAAGGCCGCCACCAACGCCTTGAGAAAACGAGCTGCCTCGCCTCCGGTACAAGCGCGGTGGTCAAAGGTCATCGATAGTGGCAGCACGCGGACGGGGCGCGCTTCACCATGGATAAACACTACTTTTTCAAACAAAGATCCCGCCCCAACGATAGCGACTTGCGGCGGCGTAACAACAGGGCTAGCATAGCGGCCCGCGATGGCACCAAAGTTGGTGAGAGTAATGGTCGCCCCCTGCAACATTTCGCGGGGAACGGCACGGGCTTTCACATCGGCAATCATCCGATCTAAGCCTTGCCGGATATCGGCGCCCTCCCGTTCGGTTACGTTTTCCATCACCGGCACATAGAGCCCATGTTTGGAATCTACGGCAATCGCCACATTGACCTCGCTGAACAGTCGCCTTGACAGGGTATCGCCATCAAACCACCCATTCATAGATGGCTCGGCGAGGCAAGCCACCCCAATCGCCTTGATAAGACGCACCGTCACATCTTCATCTGGCTGCCAATGGCGCAAATCCACCTCATCAGTGATCGTGACTGGTACCACTGTCTGATGGGACAACGTCATTGCCTTGGCCATGGCCCGCCGTGCCCCTTTGAGAAACTCGTTGCTACTGTTTTGCTGGGATTCGAAAGCTTGCTGCACATCCTGTTCAGTGACCAAGCCGCCGTTCCCACTCCCTTGCAGCTGATCGATATCGACGCCTAATTTCTGCGCCAGCAGCCGTACCGCAGGCATGGCCTGCACCAGCAGACTGCCGGAAGGGAGAGCCCCCACCACAAACTGATCTTCCAGACGGTGCTGCTGAGCGCTCACCTTACCGACGACGCTGCCTTCCTCCTCTTCCCCCTCGAACTCCACCAGTGGTGCACCAATATGAAGGATATCCCCCTCGGCGCCACATAACCGGGCAATCACCCCAGCAACGGGGGAGGGTACATCCACCAATGCCTTGGCGGTCTCCACCGACAGCAGCACCTGATCAACATCGACAGTATCGCCAGCGCTGACTTTCCACTCGACAATCTCGGCATCGGCCAGCCCTTCACCCAGATCCGGTAATTTGAAAAATTTCATAGCCACAGGTTCTCCATCAGCTGGTGGGCGGCATCGGCAATATCTTGTTCAGTAATGAGGTAATACGCTTCGTTGCGAGAGTAAGGAACCACAACATCAGCCCCCGTTAACCGTTTAGGCGGTGCCTTGAGGCTGGGCAGCGCTGACTCACTGATCCGCGCCACAATTTCAGCACCGACGCCAAAACTGCCGCACGCCTCATGCACCACCAGCAACCGCCCGGTCTTACGTACCGAGGTCAGGATGGTCGCCATATCCAGCGGCTTGATGGTGGCCAGGTCCAGCACTTCGCACTGGATATCCTGCTCGGCCAGCAGATTGGCTGCCCGCATCACCTCCTGAATGCAGGCGCCCCACGCCACCACCGTGATATCGCGGCCAGCTCGTAGGGTAAAGCAGACATCCAGCGGCAAGCCGACCCCATCGTCAACCACCTCAGATTTCATCGAGCGATAGATACGGTCAGGCTCAAAAAACATCACCGGATCCGGATCGCGGATGGCGGAGAGCAGCAGCCCATAGGCACGCCTCGGGCTGGAGGGGATCACCACCCGCAGCCCCGGAATATGGGCAAACATCGCCTCGACACTCTCGCTGTGGTGCTCCGGCGAGTGAATGCCCGCGCCATAGGGGGAACGGTAAACAAGAGGACAGCTGATGCGGCCTCGGGTGCGATTGCGCATCCGCGCGGCTTGGCAAATGATCTGCTCCATACCGGGGAAGATAAATCCCTGAAACTGAAACTCCGCCACCGGTTTGAGACCCTGAGTAGCCATCCCCACCGCAACCCCCGCAATCAACCCTTCAGCCAGAGGCGCATCAATCACCCGCTTAAAACCAAACCGATCGCGCAGCCCTACAGTGGCACGAAACACCCCGCCGTTGACCCCCACATCTTCGCCCAGCACCACCACATCAGGGTCATGGGCCATTTCGTAGTGCAGCGCCATGTTGATCGCTTCGAGCAAACTGATCTCACTCATGGCCTGCCTCCTCTTGCATGGCTTTGGCAATGACCCGCTCACGCTGCGGGAGGAGCTCGGTAGGTAAGTGGGCATAGTGGTAGTCAAACATCGCCTCCGGTGGCTGGGGCATCTGCGCCTCATAACGAGCCACCGCCTGCTCTACTTCTCGCGCCGCCTCAGCCAGCAGCGCCTGCTCCTGCTCCTCGTCCCACCAACCTTGCTGGTGCATAAATTGGCGCAGCCGCTTGATCGGCTCTTTCGCCCAAGCGGCCTCCACCTCGGCCGCATCCCGATAGCGCGTCGCGTCGTCGGCCGTGGTGTGATCACCGAGCCGATAGCTGACCGCTTCGATCAAGGTCGGCCCCTTGCCGTTGCGCGCCCGCTCAATGGCGCGACGGGCTGCCTCATGAACCGCGACCACATCGTTACCATCCACTTGTACACTGCGCACCCCAGCACCCACCCCCTTCTGGGCCAAGGTCGGCGCATTGGATTGCAGCTTACGAGGCACCGAGATAGCCCACTGGTTGTTGTTAATGATGATGACCATCGGCAAGTGCCATACCCCCGCACAGCTGAGCCCCTCTAAAAAATCACCTTTGGAACTGCCGCCATCGCCGATGGTGACCACCGCAACCCGTGGTTGCTGACGCAGCTTGAAAGCCGATGCAATGCCACAGGCGTGGGTGATCTGGGTGGCGATGGGGACGCAGATGGGCAAATCTTCGGAAGGGGAACCATCGGGTTTGAGAAAATAGCTACCCCGCTCGTCCCCTCCCCAATATTGCAGGTTTTTCTCCATCGGCACGCCTCGCACATACAGGGCAGGCATATCTCGGTAATAGGGGACATAGACATCTTGTGGCTGCATGGCAAACCCGACCCCAATACCGATCGCCTCCGCGCCAAGATGAGAAGGAAAAGTGCCAAGCTTGCCGGTTCGCTGTAGCGCAATCGCTTTTTTGTCATAGCTGCGCACCATCACCATGTTGCGATAGAAGGTATGCAGTATCGCCTTGTCCAGCCAAGTCGGTAAGGTGGCGACTGGGCACCCTTGCGCATCAAGGTAACGAAGGAAGGGGATGTCGACATGGGTCATAACTGGCTCCTTGCCGTTGAGAGCGTCACCGAGGGTAGTGACACCCTAGATGTAAATACCTTGTTAAACAAAAAGCAAAGATATTTATTGAGGTACGACCAGTAGAAACTTCTTTAAAAGAGTGAACGAGCTGAATTTTCGGTGGTGGGAAAGAATATACGCCGTAAATGGTGCAACTTTGTCAGCGATAGAGCAGGACGGATTGATCCCTAGCAAGGGGAGCTTGGCTCCCCTTTTATCACCCCAGCCACTGTTGTAACTGACGGGCAATCCCAGCAGATAACAGGGGCGCGCGCTCCCTTAGCCGGCGCCGCCACGGCTCGGCTAACACGCAGGGGCAGACTCGCATCTCTCGCCCAGCACCTGCCACACGCACCAGTTGATCGACCAAGCCATCAAGCGGAGGATGGATTGGCCAGTCGGGATAGAGATCCGCCGTGGTGAGACCTGCTAGCCCACAGACCTGCTCCTGCTCACTCTCAAACTCAGCCCCAGCCTCATCCAGCGGCTGGGGGTGCAGCCAAGGATGCAGCACATACAGCCAGCCCGGTCGCATAGTCTGCAGCAATTGACCGGCACTGGGCTGAGTGAAATGAGGATCACCGGCCGCTTTGAGCAGATGACGCGCCCCCGCCAGCAGTACTACCCCTTGGGTCGGTAGGGTGAGCAGATAGTCAGCCATCGCCTGATCCCGCCCCCGATTGTGCTGTTGCCACAAGGTTGGGGTTAACCCTTGCCACTCAAATGACGGCTCACAAAGATGCACCCGCAGCCGCACATGGGCAGGGCGCGCCAGATTGCTCTGGCGCAAGGCGGCGAAGAGCGCCGGAAACTCCGGCGCCAGCCATGCGGTGAAGGCACAGGAATCGAGCCAGACCGGATAGAGCCGTGCCAAGGTCAAGGGTTCCCCTTGCCAGTGCTCTTCCCCCGCTAGCCACGCGTTAAGCAGTCCCTGATGGCGGCGGTTGCCGCCATCCGGGAAGCCTTGCTGGTGGGCAAGCTGGTGGGACTCGGTGAGCCGCACTGGCACCCTGCCTTTATCCGGCGCCAGCACGCGTGGCTGTGCGATCCAGCGCTCTGGGGGGTGATGACCGATCTGGTGCTGGAGTGCGGCAACCGCCGCCATCAG
>NZ_PGGC01000038.1 GCF_002795305.1 Aeromonas cavernicola | reverse complement strand
ATTGCCCGCCACGGTCTGCGCCTGCTGGCACAGGGCGATGATCCGCTGATCGTGATCATCACTATTGAGGCTGGTGAGATCCATCAGGCTAATGGCCCGCAAAGCGGCCTGTTTTAGGTCAGAAGAGGACATAACAACTCCAAATTGGTCATAAAGAAGGGGCGCCTGGGCGCCCCGTGTCACAAAGGGATACAAGGTCACTGCGCCAGCGAGAAGAAGATCCCAGCAATGGCGGCGCTCATCAGGTTGGAGCAGGTTGCGGCCAGCACAGTGCGCAGACCGTGGCGGGCAATAAAGTCGGTGCGAGAGGGGCACAAGGTACCCAAACCACCGATCAAAATGCCCATGGAGGCCAAATTAGCAAAGCCACACAAGGCAAAACTGATGATCACCTTGGATTTCTCCTCCAGCACCTGCAACCCTGCCGCCGTCAAGGTGGCGGCATCCTTGAGGTAGGGCGAGAGATCCTTGTAGGCCACAAACTCATTGACCACCAGCTTCTTGCCAATCATGGCGCCCGCAATGCCAATATCAGCAGCAGGTACTCCCAGCAAGAAGGCGATAGGGGAGAAGATCCAGCCCAAGATAAGCTCCAGCGAAAGGGTGATGCCAAACAGATCACCCACCCCACCGAGCAGGGTATTCACCAACGCTACCAGCCCGATCATGGCGATCAGCATGGCGCCGATAGCCGCCGCCAACTTGAGTCCACTGCTGGCCCCCTCACCCGCCGCCGCCAGCACGTTTTCCGGCTTTTTGCCGTCAAACTGGATGCTGTTATCGAACACGTAGTCCGGCTGAGTCGTCTCGGGGATGATCAGCTTGGCAAACAGAATACCGCCGGGGGCCGCCATGAACGAGGCTGCCAGCAGGTACTGCATATCGACCCCCATCAACGCATATCCCGCCAATACCGTGCCGGAGACCGAGGCCATGCCGCCGCACATCACGGCAAAAAACTCCGAATCGCTCATCTTCGCCATGTAGGGCTTCACCACCAGCGGCGCCTCACTTTGACCGACAAACACGTTGGCCACCGCCGACATAGACTCGGTCTGGGAGATCCCCAGCAGCCGAGCCATCGCCCCCCCGATGACCCGGATCACCGCCTGCATGATGCCGAGGTAGTAGAGCACCGCAATCAGCGCCGAAAAGAACACCACCAGTGGCAACACATTGAGGGCAAACACAAAACCGATGCCATCGACCGAGAAGTTGACCAGATTGCCAAACAAGAAATGGATACCGGCCTTACCGCTGGCCAGCACCGCCTCCACCCCATGGGCCATCCCTTCCAGCGCTCGCCGTCCGAGCGGCACATAGAGCACTAAGGCGCCGATGATCATCTGCAACGCCAGCGCCAACCCCACGGTCCGCAGGCGTATCGCTCGGCGGTTAGTAGAGGCAAGCACAGCGATAAGGATCAACACCAGGATGCCAAGAAAACCTGCTGCAAACATATGACCTCCAGGTCAGGGACTACTGAAAATGGCGCTGGATAAAGGCGTTGATCAGGCGGATAAAGTCCGCTTCTGCCAACTTGGCGCACTTGAGGGTCTGCTCGTGGGAGAGCTGCACGTCGCCAAGCCCCTCTGCCATGTTGGTAATGGCGCACACCGCCAGCACCGGCAGACCACAGTGAGCCGCGCTGATCACCTCGGGCACCACCGACATACCGACCACGTCGCCACCGATGATCTGCATCATCCGAATCTCAGCTGCGGTCTCGAAACAGGGGCCGCTGTAGGAGACAAACACCCCCTGATTGACCGCGATTCCCAGCCCCTCGGCCACCGCCAGCGCCTCACTGCGAAGATCCTTGTCATAGGCATTGGCCAGACTGAAGAAACGTGGGCCGTAGGCCTCATCATTGGCACCGGTCAGCGGCGTGCCCGGCATGGTGTTGATGTGATCGTTAAAAATGACCAATGACCCGACCCCAATCCGCTCAGGGCGCAGGGAGCCCGCCGCATTGGTTACCAGCAGCAGCTCACAGCCAAGGCGCTTGAAGGTACGCACTGGGGTGGTCATCACCTTCATGGTTTGGTGCTCGTAGTAGTGGCCGCGCCCCTTCATGCAGACCACATCGACCCCGTGCAGCTTACCAAGCACCAACTCACCGCTGTGGCCCGCCACCGTGCTGACTGGAAAACCGTCCAGCTCCTCATAAGGGATGGTGACTTTTTCCTCTAGGGTGTCGGCCAATACCCCAAGGCCAGAGCCTAGGATCATGGCGGCACGGGGGGCGAACCCCGGCTTGCGGGCAAGAATAGTAGCGACGGCGTTGATGACTGGATCCTGTTGCATGGTGGCACCTCTGACAGAGTAAATAGGAATGAGGCACCACTTTAGGAGAGGTATTGAGGAGAAAAAATCGCTAAAATCGGTCTTTTTATCCTGATTAACAGCACAATCTAGCCAGCGTTAGCCCGCCTAGTGCGAGCCAATCAGCCCCGATCCCCTGCTATCGACGCTGATTGCACCGTGGCCGCAGGCAATCACTGCTCATGGGCGAGCCCATGGTAGTCAGTGCGATGCTAATCAAGCACCCCCACTGTGAGCCAGATCGCATTCTACCCCTAGCAGCAATAGGGCTGCGCTCGTTAGCACTGGTGGAATGTTTGACGGCGATCTCATCTTTTTACATCCACCCACCAGGAGAATGTCATGGCGCAAGATCACCACTGGCGTGACCGGGTTACCCTAAAAATGCTGCGCTACTTCCACGCGGTGGCTCAGCACGGCCATTTCAGCCGAGCGGCCGAGCAACTGAATGTCTCCAAATCCCCCCTGAGCGCTCAGATCAAGGAGCTGGAAACCATCTTGGGCGTCGCCCTGTTTGAGCGCCACACCCGCCAAGTGAGCCTGACCCCCAGCGGACGTTTGCTACAAGATGAGTGCACTGTGCTACTCGATGTGCTGGAGAGTGGCTTAAACAAGGTCATGCAAGCAGGCAGGATGGAACGTAACCAGATCCGCATCGGGCTGGTGAGCTCGATCTTCTGGGCAGGGTTTGGCGAGGTGATCCGCCAGTGCCATCGGCGGCATCCCGAGTACGAGATCATCTTTACCGAGCTATCGCCAGAGAAACAGAAACAGGCGTTAGCCAGTAACGAGATCGACATCGGTCTGGCCCGTTTTGCCGACACCATCAATATTCATCCACTGCTGGCCGAGCGCATCTATCGCGAACCCATGGTATTGGTTGTCTCGGATGAACATCCATTGCGGGATCGTAAACGGGTTGCCTTAGCAGAGCTGGCAAGCGAGCGTTTCGTCCTGATGAACCGCACGAACTCGGCCTCCACCGACTTCATCATCAACGCCTGTCTGGTCGAGGGGTTCTACCCTCAGCTTAATCAAGAGGTGATCGAGCCCAACACCTTAATGGCGGTGGTCGCCACCAGTTTGCAAGTGGCGCTGGTCCCTGCCAGCTATGGCCGACAAAAGTGGCCCCACGTGCGATTTATCCGGCTTGAGCAAGCGCTGCCTGCCGATCTCTGCGTGCTATACGCCCCGCCCGTTGCGGCGCAGCCCGCCATCGCCATCCGCCACTTCATCGACACCATGAACGAACAGATGAACCTAGCGCCTCCCTCACTGAGCAGTTCACCAGAGCCATAGCCAATCAGTCATGAGCGATGCTAGCGATGGGCTGAATGACCCCGTTGCCGCCATGGAGCCCGCCGTATCGCTATCGTGCGGCAATCACCATGTCAGTGGGCCAGCCCCCACCGCTCGTTTAACCGCAGTTGCGGGATACCTGACAACGATCGTGACTAACTCCACTAGGTTTGGGATAGAATCAGGGGCGCGTTTTTTGTGAAAATGCCCCAAAAAGTCAGAATAAAAACATAACCAACTGTAAATTAAAGAGAATTAGCCGATGGCTCAATTTATTTACACCATGAACAGGGTTGGCAAGGTCGTGCCGCCCAAGCGTCATATCCTCAAGAACATCTCCCTCTCGTTCTTCCCAGGCGCCAAGATCGGCGTCTTGGGTCTGAACGGTGCGGGTAAATCCACCCTACTGCGGATCATGGCGGGTATCGATACCGAGATCGAAGGGGAAGCCCGCCCACAACCCGGCATCAAGATCGGCTACCTGCCCCAAGAGCCGAAGCTGGAGCCAGAGCAGACCGTCCGTGAAGCGGTTGAAGAGGCAGTCGGTGAGGTCAAGCGTGCCATGGCCCGCCTCGATGAGGTTTACGCGGCCTACGCCGATCCTGATGCCGACTTTGACAAGCTGGCCAAGGAGCAGGGCGAGCTGGAAGCGATCATTCAAGCCCAAGGTGGCCACAACATGGAGAACCAGCTGGAGCGCGCGGCCGATGCCCTGCGCCTGCCAGCTTGGGATGCCCAGATCAAGCACCTCTCTGGGGGTGAGCGCCGCCGCGTAGCACTGTGCCGCCTGCTGCTGGAAAAGCCGGACATGCTGCTGCTGGACGAACCGACCAACCACCTGGATGCGGAGTCCGTGGCTTGGCTGGAGCGCTTCCTACACGACTACGAAGGCACTGTTGTGGCCATCACCCACGACCGTTACTTCCTCGACAACGTCGCCGGTTGGATTTTGGAGCTGGACCGCGGCGAGGGGATCCCGTGGGAAGGCAACTACTCCTCTTGGCTGGAGCAGAAGGATGCCCGTCTGGCGCAGGAAGCCAGTTCCGAAGCAGCCCGTCGCAAGTCCATCGAGAAAGAGCTGGAGTGGGTTCGCCAGAACCCGAAAGGCCGTCAGGCCAAGTCCAAGGCCCGGATGGCTCGCTTCGAAGAGCTCAACACCAACGACTACCAAAAGCGCAACGAAACCAATGAGCTGTTCATTCCGCCCGGACCACGCCTCGGCGACAAGGTGCTGGAAGTGGCCAACCTCTGTAAATCCTATGGGGATCGCCAGCTAATCGACGATCTGTCGTTTGCCATTCCGAAGGGCGCTATCGTCGGCATCATCGGCCCGAACGGTGCCGGTAAGTCGACCCTGTTCCGGATGATGTCAGGTCAGGAGCAGCCCGATTCCGGCACCATCACCTTGGGTGACACCGTAGTGCTGGCCTCGGTTGATCAGTTCCGTGACAGCATGAATGACAAGAAGACGGTGTTTGAAGAGGTCGCCGACGGTCAGGATATTCTGCGCATCGGTAACTACGAGTTCCCGAGCCGGGCCTATATCGGCCGCTTCAACTTCAAGGGTTCCGACCAGCAGAAGCGGGTGGGCGAGCTCTCCGGTGGTGAGCGTGGTCGTCTCCACTTGGCCAAGCTGCTGCAAACCGGCGGCAACGTGCTGCTGCTGGATGAACCGACCAACGATCTGGATATCGAAACCCTGCGCGCCCTTGAGAACGCCCTGCTGGAGTTCCCGGGCTGTGCCATGGTCATCTCCCACGACCGATGGTTCCTCGATCGAATCGCTACTCACATCTTGGATTATCAGGACGAAGGCAAGATTGCCTTCTTCGAGGGCAACTTCACCGAGTACGAAGAGTGGAAGAAGAAGACATATGGTGCCGATGCGGTCCAACCGCACCGCGCCAAGTATAAACGCATCACAAAATAAGCGGAAAAGCGCATGACAAGGGGGGCATCAGCTCCCCTTTCTATTTCTTTTGACATAGTATCGAAGGGAGTGCTTTCTTCATGGATGTAACAAAATGACGACTCGGCCCAGCCCAGAAAATAAACTCACCATCAAACTTCGTATCGAACCCAGCTGCCTCGGCCCCAATGGTATAGACCACATCGAAACCTTCTGTGCAGTGGCCGCCAAGATGTTTGCCACCGTTGCCCCCGAGTTAGTGAACTGGGAACTCACCCCCCGCTACGACAAACAGTTACCAGAGCAAGAGTGCTTCATTGATGAGCGCAGACTCAGCGACGAACAAACTAGCCTGTTCTTGCGTCATGTAGGCTGGGAGTGGGACGAGCTACAAGACCAGCTCGATTCGATCCTCGCTCAGTTAGTGGAGCGTTATTTCAAAACGTTACCGTGACGGGCAGCTTAGCAGAGGCCCCCTCCCCCTCGTCAGCCCCACTGGATAGCCACGATGAGCAGCGGTTAACTGTTTATCGTCTCCCTTCCTTGTCATGCTTTAGCCTCTCGGGGTTTGTAAAGCGGCATGGCTGTGGGAAAATACGCCCGATGTCACCGCAAACAAGCTGAGCCCACTGATGCAGAGCCGCAAATGGGATTGCACGCCTATTTAGTGGGCTTACTCGGCTGACACCTATGTCACGTCACCTACTGGAATCCAATATGAATCAACCACATCAGGCCAATACCCAGGCCAGTGGGCAAGGAGTGCTCGAGCGGCTGTTTGCCCTGCGCAGCCACGGCACCACGGCCCGTACCGAGGTGATCGCCGGCCTCACTACCTTTCTCACCATGGTTTACATCGTGTTCGTCAACCCGCAGATCCTCTCTGCTGCGGGCATGGACACCCAAGCGGTGTTTGTCACCACCTGCCTTATCGCCGGTATCGGCAGTATCCTGATGGGGGTGATGACCAATCTGCCTATTGCCTTAGCCCCTGCCATGGGCCTCAACGCCTTCTTCGCCTTCGTGGTCGTGGCTGGCATGGGCTACTCCTGGCAAGTGGGTATGGGCACCATCTTCTGGGGTGCCTTGGGTCTGTTGATCCTCACCCTGCTGCGGGTACGTTACTGGCTGATCGCTAATATCCCCCTCGCATTGCGAGTCGGCATCACCGCTGGGATCGGACTGCTAATCGCGTTACTTGGCCTGCATAATGCGGGGATCGTCGTCGCCAGCCCGGCCACCATGGTGACGGTGGGCAACCTCACGTCGCTGCCTTGCTTGCTGGGGTTACTCGGGTTTTTCCTGATCTGTATCTGTGCCGCCCGTGGTATCCACTCGGCGGTACTGATCGCCATCGTGGTCACCACCACCCTAGGCTGGCTGTTTGGTGACGTGACCTTTAAGGGCTTTGTCTCGACACCACCAAGCATCGCCCCCGTATTTGGCCAGCTAGACCTGATGGGCTCGTTCGATATCAGCCTGGCGGGCATTATCTTCTCCTTTATGCTGGTCAATCTATTCGACTCTTCCGGCACCCTGATTGGCGTTACCAGCCGCGCTAAGCTGACCGATGACAAAGGCCACTTTCCGCGCATGAAGCAGGCGCTGGTGGTCGATAGTGTCAGCTCCGTGGGCGGCGCCTTTATGGGCACCTCCTCGGTCACTGCCTATATCGAAAGCTGCTCGGGCGTCTCGGTCGGCGGTCGTACCGGTCTCACCGCTATCGTAGTCGGCCTGTTGTTTTTATTGGCTATCTTCTTCTCCCCCATCGCCGCCATGGTGCCAGCTTATGCTGCCGCTGGCGCCCTCATCTACGTAGGGGTATTGATGTGCTCCGAGTTGACCCGAGTGGAGTGGGAAGATCTCACCGAAGCAGTCCCCGCCTTTATGACTGCGGTGATGATGCCGTTCAGCTTTTCCATCACCGAGGGGATCGCCGTCGGCTTTATCTCCTACTGCGTGATGAAGGCGGGTACCGGCCGCTGGCGCGAGATCAATCCCTGCGTGCTGGTGGTGGCCCTGCTGTTTGTGCTCAAGTTCGTCTGGGTCGATAGCCACTAAGTCCGGCTTTGCCAACAAAAATGCCAGTCAGCTGACTGGCATTTTTTTATCCCCGATTGGCTATCCGGCCTGCAGAATGGCCATAAAAAATCCGAAACCAATGGTTTCGGATTGCTGCTATTACAGATGTGGCAGTATTTACTCGGCAGCCATGCGGGCTTCGATATACGCCAGCGCACGGTCGATGCGCGCCAGTACCCGCTCCTTGCCCACCAGCGCCATCACGGCATCGATGCCGGGGGACTGACCGAGACCAGTAACGGCAACGCGCAGCGGCATGCCGACCTTGCCCATGCCCTGACCCAGCTCAGCGGCGGTCGCTTCAATCAGCTCGTGCAGCGCGTCGGTAGTCCAGCTATCCAGTGCCACCAGTTTGGCCTTGGCCAGGGTGAGCGGCTCGGCAGCCACGCCACGCAGATGCTTCTTGGCGGCCGCTTCGTCGATATTCTCAAAATCTTCGAACAGATAGCAGCTCTGGGCTGCCATTTCCACCAACGTATTGCAACGCTCGGCCAGCAGGGTGACCACATCAGCCAGCGCCGGGCCATTGCTGGTGTCGATCTGCTGGTTTGCCATGTGCCATACCAGATGCTTGGCTACATAAGTCGGATCCAGACTGCGCATGTAGTGGTTGTTCAGCCACAGCAGCTTGTCGGTGTTAAACGCCGAGGCGGACTTGGAGATAGCATCCAGGCTGAACAGCTTGATCATCTCGTCGAGGCTGAAGATCTCCTGATCGCCGTGGGACCAGCCCAGACGTACCAGATAGTTCAGCAGCGCTTCCGGCAGGTAGCCGTCGTCGCGGTACTGCATCACAGAAACGGCACCGTGGCGCTTGGAGAGCTTGGCGCCGTCGTCACCCAGGATCATGGAGACGTGGGCAAACTCCGGTACCGGCGCGTTCAACGCCTTGTAGATGTTGATCTGGCGCGGGGTGTTGTTGATGTGGTCTTCGCCACGCACCACGTGGGTGATCGCCATATCCCAGTCATCGACCACCACGCAGAAGTTGTAGGTCGGCGCGCCGTCGGTGCGGCGGATGATCAGATCGTCAAGCTCAGTGTTAGCGAACTCGATGCGGCCACGCACGTGGTCGTCGAACACCACGGAACCTGTCGTCGGGTTGCGGAAGCGAATGACATGCGGGGCATCGGCCGGGTGGTCGTGGGCACCATCCCGGCACGTGCCGTCATAGCGGGGCTTCTCACCGTTGGCCATCTGGCCTTCGCGCAGCGCTTCGAGCCGCTCTTTGGAGCAATAGCACTTGTAGGCGCGGCCATCGGCCAGCATCTCGTCGATCAGCGCATTGTAGCGGTCAAAGCGCTTGGTCTGGTAGTAAGGACCCTCATCCCAGTTCAGCTCTAGCCATTCCATGCCCTCAATGATGGCGTCGATAGCCTCCTGAGTGGAACGTTCCAGATCGGTATCCTCGATACGCAACACAAACTCACCGCCCTGGTTCTTTGCAAACAACCAAGAATAGAGTGCGGTACGGGCACCGCCGACATGCAAAAAGCCGGTCGGGCTGGGAGCAAAACGGGTTTTGACTTTCATCTTTAAGCCTTGTGTAGGAGAGGGCCTTAGGCCTGTACGTTAGAAAAGAGGGCATTTTAGCACCGACCATCACAGTTGGGAAAACCCTGCGGTCACCTCTCACCGCGTGACAGTGGATGAAGCCACCAACTGCGTCGCAACGGTTGCAAGCAGCGTCCTTCGGAATCGCACGAATCAAGACACATTTGCCAAGCGCCGCGCCTGGCGGACTACGCGCCCCCCATTGAGTGAGTACGTCAGAGCAAAAAAAAAGGGTTAGCACCCAATGATGCCAACCCTTTGTTTGATATGGTGCTCCCGACTGGAGTCGAACCAGTGACCTGTCCCTTAGGAGGGGACCGCTCTATCCTACTGAGCTACGGGAGCGTAGGCATTGATTATACAAGAACCCTCTCCCTTTTAAACTGTTGATTTTATTCTAATACTGCTAAATCCCCATTTTGGACATTAAATGGTGGATATTTGTTCTGGCTACTGATAATCGCACCATCATCGAAAACCTGTACGACTTCGAAGAGGCCATCTGCTGGGCTACGCATCATCCGTGACTTACCATAGGGATCGATAAAATCGGCATTGTGTTGGATGCGGAACTGATCCCCTAGTTTGACGCCGTTACGTCGACCAAGATTGATGTGGAGGCCGCGTTCGTTCTGGCCCACTACGCGTGCAGTAACGGCAGCACAGGTGAGCTGAGCCACTAAGTCTTGAGTTGCCTGCTGCAGCTGATAGCTAACTTCCTGACCATAGCTAGATTGCCAGAATTGACTACTCTCGCTACCAATTCTATCGCGTTTATTAAATGTCCAAACTGCACGCCCTTCGTATACTTTACGGCTGATCAGCGTGCCGTTAATGCCATCGAATAAATAGAGCTGCATTCGAAAATTCCGTACAGGATCCTCTAACCATTGGGTTAATTGATTTTCCTGAGGCTCAATGGAGAGATCGTCGATGCTACCAAGCACCAAATACTGACTGTCGGTTCGTAAACTAAGGGCTTTGATCTCTTCAAGAGCGCTGCGGTCACCTTGTTGCATATGGAGGGGGTCTATACGCAGGTTTTCATCTAGCCACTGACGTACTGCAACCCCTTGAGGCTCATCAGCTAAAGTCTCGAATATACGACGCGATAAATTAATGGGAAGGTCATCAAGGGCGCCGTAACTGGCTTGGTCAGGGTAGCGCATCCGTAGTCGGACGAGCGTCAAATCCTTGGCGTAATGCTGGTTTTGGCAGATCTGCCGCTCAGCTTGGATGTCGGCCATCACAGTAATGTACATACGGCCGTTGCGTACTTCTTCTCGCTTTAAGTTATATTGGCGAATATCGCCACCAGACCGGATCTGGATCTGTTCTGATCGAAGGCTGCCATTTTCCAAACGTTGAATACTAGATACCGACGCACCGCTAGCTAACAAAGCCTGACGTAATGCGTCGCGAGTAGCTTGTTCACGCGCGTAGTTTTCATCTCCCGCCAGAATTGCGGCACTACCCTGTGCTTCAATAAGTTCGGCATGAACACCAATACTGGCTAGTAGCAACGTTAATAGCAGTAATTTCATAACAGATATCCTGAATAGGCACAGAATGTGCTCACTCTAAGTTAAAGGCCATATTTACCAATATGTATTTCAACAAATGTCTATCCGCAGGGCGGAGTAGACTCGTGAAAAGTTATTTCAATGAATTCAGCAAGAACTGTGCCTTTTTGCCAACTCAAGCTTTTTTAATGTTGACCGATAACCAATTAGGAACAGATACAGGAACAAGTATCCATGCGTAAATTCATCACTGCATTCACTCTAACTCTAGTGCTCATGGGGTGTAGCTCCGACCCTATTGATCGAGAACAGGGCGATCCACGCCAAGCGGCACAAGGCATGGAACTAAATTGGTTAGTTGCCCGTATGGCTGATCAATTGATGGAGCGTAAATCCCTTACCACGATTACCGAGCCGATCGCTGTCGCCTCCTTTGTTGATCTTGATACATTGCAAGACACTAATTGGATGGGACAGCAGATTGAAGAGAGCTTTATTTATGAGCTTAATCGTCGCGGAGAAGTGGTGGTCGACTTCAAGTTAACTGGTAGCATCAAAGTAACTCCCCAAGGGGATTTCGTGTTGAGCCGCAATTACAAGGAACTTTCGTCTCGTCTGCCGATTTCGCGCATTTTAGTGGGAACATTTAGCCGTAATCAACAAGGCATACTAGTCAATGCTAGGATTATTGATCTGAGAACTAAAATGGTAGAAACATCAGCTCAGAGTTTGATTCCACAACAATATTTAAATGGTAAAAATAACTCTTTTGGTCGGGCTTCGGTTAATCGTGGTTATCTGATGCGGGGAAGTGATTCTCGCATTGGCGGTCATTTAGTGAACTTAACTCCATAGGATGACATCATGAAGATGCTGTTTGGTTTCCTGCTGGTACTAGTGCTCAATGGTTGCAGTATGAATCGAGTACTTGATTACGCCCAAGGCGGGGAACCAGATGATTTCCCTGTACTCAAAGCGGTGGGATATGCGGTAATTGATATTCAACCTGGACCTTCTCAGGCAGAGAAGATGTTGCAAGCTATACGCGCTTCTAAAATGGATGCTTATCGCGAGTTAGCGGAGCAATTAAATGGTCAGCAGGTGAGAGGGCTGAGTAGCTACCGAGATTTGACTCAAACCTCGAATTCATTGGATGTGTCGGTAGCTGGAATGGTACGGGGTGCAAGAGTCATTGCTTCCTATCCACGGGGAAACACTTATGCAACAGAAATGGAACTCGATACACGAGCACTTTACAATATTAATCAGCTTATGGCTGGACAGTTTTGATATAGTCGTTAGAGGCTGATGTTTGAAACATGAGCGAGCGTTGCACTTATTATCTAAATTTTCGGCAGTAACATATATAACTTAATGTTTCCCCAGCAACCTGCGATTTCCCGTTATATTATCGAAAAAACTCTGGAATGAGCGATTGTTGTTGGTGCTTAGCTAGATCTTGAACTACTAATGGCGTGAATTTTCAGGGTGTGTTTAAAGCCCCAGAGGATTATTTCATCCAGCACTACGGAATTGGATCGAACCTTAATCTGATAGCGGTATAAATATGTTGTATTCATACCGCCTGAAGTTTGCTGTTATTCTATATCTGTCTTATCTTGCTTGTATTTTGCTGCCGTCTCTTTAATTAATGCCTGTAGCTCACCCGCTTGAAACATCTCAATCATAATGTCACAGCCACCAATCAACTCACCTTCAACCCATAGTTGAGGGAAAGTAGGCCAGTTCGCAAACTTTGGTAACTCAGCACGAATGTCTGGATTCTGTAGGATGTCAACATAAGCGAATGGTTCACCACAGGACATCAAAGCTTGAGAGGCTTGGGCAGAAAAGCCACAACTTGGCAGCTTGGGGGACCCTTTCATAAAGAGGATGATTGGATTGTCAGCCAATTGTTGCTTAATTTTTTCGATGGTTTCCATAATTGCCTCACTGGAGCGATGGTTGCATCCATTCTACTGCAATCTTAGCGGACCACAAACTCACAAAAAGGCCATTAGGCTATATCCATCCCACGATCAGGGGCTAATTTGATCCGGATCATGGCGCGAATCTAGAGTTGTTAGCACATCTTTTATGCTGCTACAATCCATTGCGTTGGGGGAGATAACCCTATCAATTTAAAAACATTTCTTTTCAAGATAGAAAAGAACACGCAATGTCTTGCAACTGTCGCGCTCGCACGGCCCAGCCAATGGAGAGTAGAAAAATGGCTTTTGAACTTCCCGCTCTGCCCTATGCAATCAATGCTTTGGAACCACACATTTCCCAAGAGACGCTGGAATACCATCATGGTAAGCACCACAACACCTACGTGGTTAACCTCAATAATCTGGTGCCCGGTACTGAGTTTGAGGGTAAATCCTTAGAAGAGATTGTCAGAACATCCACTGGCGGCATTTTCAATAACGCAGCTCAGATCTGGAACCATACCTTCTACTGGCACTGCCTCTCTCCGAACGGTGGCGCTGAACCGACCGGCACTGTAGCGGATGCGATCAATAAAGCGTTTGGTTCTTTTGCCGAATTCAAAGATGCATTTACTAAATCCGCCATTGGCAACTTTGGCTCTAGCTGGACTTGGCTGGTAAAGAAGGCTGACGGTTCCTTAGCGATTGTAAATACCTCCAACGCAGGTTGCCCATTGACCGAAACAGGGACAACTCCGCTGCTGACCGTTGATCTGTGGGAGCATGCCTATTACATCGACTTCCGTAACTTGCGTCCGAAGTATATGGAAACATTCTGGGCATTGGTTAATTGGGATTTTGTCGCTAAGAATTTGGCGTCCTGATAACAGTTATCACGATTCATAACTTAGGTTTTGCAATCAATGAAACAGCCCCTCTCTTACAGAGGGGCTGTTTCATTTTAAGAGCATGACAGCAACGATTTTCAGCATCTCATCTAACGAGCTGCCATTGATGGGCTTTACATGTTACCCATCAGAACCGGAGGAACTGTGGTTGGCTTGACATCCTCACTTGGATAGCAACCAAGAATCTTGATATAGCGGGTGATGTTGGTCAGCTCTACCAATGCGGCTTGCATCTCGGGAGTTTGTAGGTTGGCAGAGACATCCAGATAAAACATCTCTTCCCATGGATTGCCTTGCACTGGGCGGGACTCCAGCTTGGTCATATTGATATCGTGGTTACGCAGTACCAGCAGGGCTTCTACTAGCGAACCGGGTTGTTGCGAGGTCGACATAATGAGAGTTGTTTTTGCTGGGATTTGTGGTACTACATCGATCGGTTTGCGGGCAACCACAATAAAGCGGCTGTAATTCTCTTTTTGATTAGCCAGTTGCTCGGCCAGTACATGCAGGCCATAGAGCTCGCCACCTGCAGCGCTGCCAATAGCGGCAGCATCTGGGCTGGCCAATTCTTTCACCTTCATCATGGCGCTGGAGGACGAGTCGCATATTTCATGACGAACCCCTTCCAACTTGCTCAGATAATGAGAACACTGCACCAGAGGCTGGGGATGCGCATATAAGATTTTGATACGGTTTAGCTCAGTGGGCACAGCGGTGAGGATGCAGTGCTCGATAGGGTAAGTAAGCTCGCCGACAATAGAGAGGCTGGTATGTTGCATCACATCATACACTTCGTTGACCGAGCCTGAGCTGGTGTTTTCAATGGGCAATACCCCAAATGCCGCACGGCCAGACTCTACAACATCTAAAATTTCGCGAAAATTCTGGCAGTTAACCTCTATGACTTGGTCTTTATAACGGGCCAGATACTTACGTGCCGCTAGGCTGGAGTAAGAACCCCGTGGTCCAAGATAAGCCACGCTGGTCATCGGCTCTTGCTGCTGTGGATTAAGTAAGCTCTGCAGATAAGCTTGTTGGGAGAGCACCGAATCTTCGATGATGGTGTGATAGATCTGAGTGATGTATTGCGCATCTAGCCCAAGCACTCGTCCTTTTTGGATCAAGGCCACCAGTAGTTCCTGCTCACGTTGATGATCGCGGATTGGGCGAGGATTCGCCTGTTTAGCACGGGCAACCTCGATACTGAGCCCCTTGCGTTTTGCCAGTAGGGCAAGTAGCTCCTGATCTAACTGGGTGATGTCTTGTCTGATCTCGTCGAGCGTAGCCATGAGGGGATCCTGTAGAATAAATTGTTGATATAAATAAAAAACCTCCGATAACGGGAGGCTCGATTCGTCTTTGCTAGTTCAGAAAGCGCTTCATATGACGTCGCTTACAGCCCCTAGAGGGTATGAATAAACGAAAAAACGATAAAAAACGTTGGCGTCATAATGAGAACCTCAAGATAAGGCCATAACCATTAAGGGATTTATGGTTTTGATGCAAGTAAAACTTGCCCAATGATTGACATGGGAGCTGGGTAACGGATCAAGTCTATAGGGCATGTTATCCATGAGTGACGTAATGGATTACGAATAGGAGCAACAGTGATGGTGATAATTTTTGATCTAGGGCGGGTTATTGTGAGTTGGGACCCCGCCTCGATTGTCAGTGCTGTACGTGGTCAAGCGGGAGCGGCATTACTCGCTCAACAATTATTTAGTCATCAAGATTGGCTCGATGTTGATCGGGGCACGCTGTCACTACAGACCATGGCGCGTCAAGCAGAGGTCAGAACAGGGTTGAGCTATGCCGAGAATTTAGCCATCTTGCAGGCCGTTCCACCTTCACTGCTCCCTGATCCTGCGATGTTAGATCTACTAGCAGAACTACATAGTGCCGGCCATCGGTTATATGCCCTCTCCAACATGGGTCATGGCAGCATCGATTGGTTAGAACAGCATCATACTTTTTGGCGTTTTTTTAGTGGTAAAGTTGTGTCCGCTCGGGTGCGGATGATGAAGCCTGAGTCCGACATCTATCGCTATCTGCTCACCTCATTCGACCTGCAGGCCCAAGAGTGCTTATTTATTGACGACAGTGTAGATAATGTGAGCGCCGCACAGGCACTGGGGATGGAAGGGTTTGTCTTCACTAATGCAGCAGACTGTCGTCACCATTTAACCTTGTTGAACCATTTACCTACGCCAGACCACATGCCCTAGATAGAGTGGAGCATCTCAAGTGCGTTGTAAGTGGGATGGAGGTTAAGCGGCATGGTGCAGAGAATAAGGGGCCATGTTGCATGTTAGCGTGATAAACAAATTGAGCATTATTAGCTTGACGGTTAATAGCCCCGAGCGTCGTGGTCACTCGGGGCGTGGGAAGCCGCATTTTGCTAGCGGATTTGTAAATCACGCCGAGGTTTATTTAATCCCCCGTGCTTAATGGTTTTGATATCGTTAATGGCAGCTCGGAACCATCAGGTAAGTTTTTAATGTAGACATCCACTTGATTGAAAGAAATATCGATACCGTGCTCACGAAATAGCTGATCGATTTTGCGATTTAATTCGTCTATCGCCGGATTGCGATCGCCTAGTTCACTCACGAAGAATCGCAGCTCATGATCTAAAGTGCTTGCTCCAAACGTGAGGAAGAAGACGATAGGTGCGGGATCTTTCAGCACTCTGCTATTTTCGTCCGCAGCCTGTTTGAGCAAGGTACGAGTCAGCTCCAAATCAGATCCATAGGCAACCCCGACTCGAACAATCACACGGGTGACAGTGTCTGTTAACGACCAGTTTATTAACCTCTCTGTCATCAGTACTTTGTTGGGAATAATGACCTCTTTACGGTCAAAATCAGTAATGGTAGTAGCGCGAATACGGATCTTGGAGACGGTCCCAGAAAACGTGCCGATCGTGACAGTGTCACCAATCCTCACAGGTCGTTCGAACAGGATAATGATGCCTGAGACAAAGTTACCGACCACCTCTTGCAAGCCAAAACCGATACCGACGGTTAGGCCTGCGGCGAGCCACTGCAATTTATCCCACTGCATTCCCATCAAAGAGAGAGCGGTAAGAGTACTGACACCTATCAGTACATAATTAAGCATGGTGGTGATTGCATATGCCGTGCCTTGCGCTAGATGCAGTTTTGAAAGTACCAGTACCTCCAGTAAACCTGGCAAATTTCGCGCAAGCGACCACGCGGCGCCTAGCATGAAGATGGCCGTTAGCACGTCGCTCAGACTGATAGGATAGAGCACGGCACTGGTACCGCTTCCGACGCTTTTTTGCCACAGTACAATGCTGTCGAGGTAGGAGAAAACTGCAATTAGATCAGACCAGAGCCAGTAGAACGCGGCACCAAATATCAACAGTAAAACGGTGCGGGTCAGTCTGAGTGACTGCTGGCTCACCTCTTCTAGGTCCATCGGGTGCTCTTCGATAGATTCACCTCCTTCGGCATCTTCATGAGACTTATGCTCACGCTTTGCAACAGCCCTGCGGTAGGCTAGGCGGCGTGCTGCTAACTCCAACCCGCGCAAGGCTGCACGGTAGATGAGATGCCAAATAAGAATGATGTAGAAGGACTCAAGTAGTCGACCAGTCAGCTTGAGTGCTGTGTAATAGTAACCCAAGACCACCAGCATAATCAGGGTAACTGGGGTGAGTACGAGGGCGATAGCGATGAACGATTGCTGAAGACTCGTCCCTCCTTTAATTCGTGCGCGGCAGATGGGGAATATCAAGTAGCACATCACAGCCAGCAGAATCATGGTAAGTGCTTGGCCAATCACATCATTGCCTAAGGTTGATGGCTCAACGATAGCTCGTGTTGATAGCATGATGAGCGGTAAGAGTGGCAGCCACAGATAACGCATGCTGCTGTATTTTGTCTGCAATTCCATTTTCGACATTCGGAAATGGCTCTCGGCGATACCTCCTACATGCATAACGCTGAGATATAGACTGAAAACCAGATAGCCAAGCGCTAGATTGATGGTGATTTGCACAATCAGCTTAGGGCTGAGTAAACCGCAATAGGTAAATAGCAGGCCTGTTGTCAGAATAAATAAGCAGCCCGGCAAGCGTTGTAATAGGGTAAAGAACAGCGCACGTGGCGTGTGCCATTGGCTATCTTGGCGAAACCGTCCAAGATCTTTCACGATTTTCTTTTGACGCTCAATCAGTATGTTGCGTTTCCATAACAGCAACCCTCCCAACAGCAGCAAAGGGAGTTCTAGAAAAGTGATCCCCACTAATTCACTTCGCCACTCTTTAGAGTCTGTTTTGAGAACCCATTCTGCAGACTGTTTATAAGCCAAGTTGGGCCAACTCATAAACCATTTACCATCGATAGGCTTGTTGCTGCTGACCCAAAAAATGTGCTGTTGAAGGGTAAATTCGATGGATTCATAAACTCGACTCAGCTGTTGCTGTGTCAATTGCAAGCTGATGGCATTAGTGAGTTGGCTATCCATTTGGCGGTTTAGCTGATCGAGCAGGTTAACTCGAGTATCGAGTAGCTTTTCTAAACTGGCTCTATCTTCTGGACTCACAGGCTCAGGATTGTTTTCAATTAATTGAGTGAGGTATTGGTTTTTCTGAAACAACTGGTCTCGTTGTTGGCTTAGTTCAAATTGGGCCAAATGCAGATCAGCAATTTGTTCTTCCAGATTTTTGACGGCCGTGGTCGGGGCTGTTTCTAGTTGTTGGTAGAGCTTGTACAGGATGCGGGAAAGTAACAGATTTCCTTTTAGCATCTGGACCTGCTCGTTTAAGTTACGTTCAGTCTGGGTGCCGCGCTCTAACCAACTTTTAGCTTGCAGATTCTTTTGTACTAGGGTGTTCAGTGCTGCCGTAGCGCCAACCAGTTGTTGGCTGAGTTGATGGTTGATCTCCTGCTCTCGTTGTACCAGAGGGCTATCTTTGGCTGCGACCAGCTCACCGGTTTGCTCGGCCGTTCTTTCGGTATCCCCTAAGCGTTTGGCACTGCTCTGTTCTTGTATGAGCTGGAGTTTGAGTTCCTCACTGGTTAGCCGAGTGCGTTGATAGTCTCGCTGTTCTACGGCGAGGTCTTGCATACTGGTACGGTTATCTAACTGCCTTTGCAAATAGGCAAGTTGTAGCTCAAGCAGACTTTGCTCGGTATTCAACTTCATCTTCTCAGCGTTGCTTACTCCATCGCCATTATTTAAGCGAGTCCGGATTTCCTGACTGCGCTGGTAAGCACGGCTCATCGTACTTTGTGCTCGTTCTGGTAATGTCTGCAGGTTGGTGAGCTGGCTGCTGAGGGTGCCGAGTGCTTCTTGTGCATCCTGAATGTTGCTCAGTACTGCCGATTGAAGGTTGTCTAACTCTTCCAGGGACATTCTGGCGTATTCATTTTTGAGCTGTTCGGTCTGCTCTATCTTGCTAAGGCGTGCGAGCTTGTTGCTGATTTTTTGCAGTTCGTTCGGCAATTCTCGAATGAGTTGTTTTTGATTTTTAGCTTTAGCATTTTCTCGCTCGATGCTGTCTAGCAGATCAAGGGTGTCGGTCAATAGCTTCTGATCAGCTTGCTGGTTGACCGTCAAGGTGTCTGACTTTCCTAAATTATCCAATTGGCGTTGAACAGTAGCTCGTTGTGGCACATCTTGCGCCATCGCCGATGATGCGACAGTGCAGACAAATAGGCACAGTAGTAACCACCACGTGGCAGTGGCTCTTGGCAAAGGTATTGAGAGCATAAAACGTCCGGATGATGCGTAATGAATTAGGAGAGTTGCTGTATTAATACTAACTTTTCTTCGATTCTAACACCGAGCAGAAAAAAGGTAGCAGGGGGAGAGACTCTGCAACGCGAAAGTCTCTCTCATCCACTCACACTTCTTTGGTAATATGAAACCTCAGGTTGTCGCTCAGCGCAGCCGAGGGAATTAGCCTACTGAGTGATGATGCCAGACGAGTGGGGTTGCATAAAACAGCCGTTCGATACTTATTGAGCTTTGAGCAGGCGAGATCCAAAATGCAGCCTCGATGCACTCTCTATTGAACGTTATAGCTGTGACTCTTCCACCACAATCCCAGTCTCGTTGTTATGTCGGTCGCTTTGCCCCCTCCCCTTCAGGCCCGCTCCATTTTGGTTCGCTGATTGCAGCACTTGGGAGTTTTTTACAGGCTAAAGCTCAACACGGGCACTGGCTGGTACGTATCGAGGATATCGATCCGCCCCGAGAGATGCCGGGGGCATCAGCCCTGATCCTGCACACGTTGGAAAAATATGGCCTGCACTGGGATGGGGAGGTCATCTATCAAAGCCAACGCCATCAACGTTATGACGAGATCATCGATCAACTCTATCAGGCTGGGGCACTGTACTGGTGCAACTGTACTCGACGTGACGTCATAGCGAGCGGCGGTTTTTATAACGGCCATTGTCGTCAATTGGCCAGACCATCGTTGGGATGTGCCGCGCGACTACGCCAACACCACCCGGTTTACCAGTTCGATGATGGGTTACAAGGCAACATCACGGTGCCTAGCGAGCTGGCGCAAGAGGACTTTATTATTCGTCGCCGCGATGGGCTCTACGCTTATAACTTGGCGGTAGTCGTGGACGATATGGACAGTGGCATCACCGAGGTGGTGCGCGGCGCAGATCTACTTGAGCCAACCGTACGCCAAATTGCGCTCTACCAAACGCTCGCGGTCAAGCCGCCAAACTGGGTTCATTTGCCATTAGCGATACAGGCCGATGGCAGCAAACTCTCTAAACAAAATCATGCCCCCGCGCTGACCCTAGATGAGATCAGGCCAACTCTGTTGCAAGCATTGCACTTTCTCGGCCAGTGTCCTCCTCATGAATTAGTCAGTTGCCAGCCCACGGAGATCTTGGGCTGGGCGCTTGATCATTGGCAACTGACACGGGTTCCCATCTCCGCCCACATGGCCCCATGACCTGCACCTGCCATCTTCCCTGCCGGATGAGAACGCGGGACCAACGAGGCAGCAAATGGGGTGTTGGGACAAAGACCGCGACGTGAGTTAACAAAAACAGTAGCCTGCGCACTCATGCCAACACGCCACCAACCTGAATCCAAAGGTAAAGGTGCTCACGATTTTTCATTTGGTCAGCCCTGAGCTATCATAGGCCGCTATTTTTTGGCCTCCCGTCAATTTAGAAGTCATGAAGAGGTGTACCATTCTTTCCCATATCGCAAACTTTTGCCGCAAGATGCTCGGTAAGGAAGACGGCGAGCAGCCGGTGGAGTCGCCCAACCACCCCCACGTAGCGGAGTCACATCGCACCTTAAGCCGTGATCAGCACGCCATCTCGCGCAAAGAGATCAGCGAGAATGCACTCAAGGTTCTCTATCGCCTCAATAAAGGCGGCTATGATGCTTATCTCGTCGGCGGTGGGGTCAGAGACCTGCTCTTAGGCAGAAGGCCAAAAGATTTCGACATTGCAACCAATGCCACACCGGAGCAGATAAAAGCCTTGTTCAGCAACTGCCGCCTGATCGGTCGCCGGTTTCGCTTGGCTCACATCGTGTTTGGTCGTGATGTCATTGAGGTGGCTACCTTCCGTGGTCATCACCATCAAGTCAATACCAGCAAGCATGTGTCGGCTCAATCTGACGAAGGCATGCTGCTGCGCGACAACGTGTACGGCACCATCGAAGAGGATGCCGAGCGGCGCGATTTTACGGTCAACGCCCTCTACTACAGCGTTAAGGATTTTACCCTGCACGACTTTGAGGGGGGGCTCGACGATTTAGCCGAGCGTAAATTAGAGCTAATTGGCGATCCTGAAACCCGCTACCGTGAAGACCCCGTACGGATGCTGCGGGCGGTGCGTTTTGCGGCCAAGCTGGAGATGACCATCAGCCCGCGCACTGCGGCCCCCATCAGTCTGTTGGCGCCACTCTTACAAGACATTCCACCGGCCCGTCTATTTGAGGAGACCCTCAAACTGTTTTTGGCTGGCGATGGCTTGGCCACCTACACATTGCTACGCGAATATGGCCTGTTTCAGCAGCTGTTTCCCCAAGTGGCGGCCCACTTCACCCCACATGGAAGCTCACCCTATGAGCAGTTTATCGAGCAGGCACTGATTGATACCGATCGCCGAGTCTTTGAGGAGAAGCGGGTTAATCCGGCCTTCCTCTATGCCACCTTGCTGTGGGGATGTGTCGAAGCCCGTGGCCGAGAACTTGAAAACGAAAGTGGGCTGCCTTGGTATGATGCGTTCATGCTGGCCATTAACGAAGTGTTAGATAGCCAAGTACGGATCATCGCGGTACCCCGCCGTTTTACTACCGATGTACGTGATATTTGGGCCCTGCAACAGCGCCTGACTCGGCGCCAAGGTCGCCACCCAGAACGCGCCATGGAGCACCCGAAGTTTCGCGCGGCCTACGATTTCCTGCTGCTACGAAACCGAGTCGAACGGGGTCTTGGTGAGCTTGCAAGCTGGTGGGAGCGTTATGTCACCTCCCATCCAGAGGTGCGGCCACAGCTGCAGCGGGAAGCGACCCGTCGCCCAGCAAGCAGTGAGCGGCCCGGTGAGGCCCGTAGCAACGATGGCGAGAAGCGCAGCAGCAACCGTCGTCGCCCCCGTCGCCGTAAACCGAAAGTAGCCGAATGACAACAGACGTGATGACCGAGGTCTTCATCGCCATTGGTTCCAACCTGTCTGACCCGCTGGGTCAGGCTCGTCGCGCCGTCGCCACCCTAACAAGATTGCCGGAATCTGTGCTGATGGAGGCGTCGTCGTTTTATAGCAGCCGCCCCATGGGGCCTGCTGACCAACCGGATTACGTCAATGCCGTGGCTCGGCTCAATACTCGGCTCACCCCCCTTGCGCTACTGGATCAATTACAAAAAATCGAGTTGGAGCAGGGACGTGTACGCAAAGATGAGCGCTGGGGGCCGAGAACGTTGGATCTTGACCTGCTGCTCTATGGCAACCAAACCATTGCCCATGAGCGGCTTACCGTTCCCCACTACGGCATGAAAGATCGGGCATTTGTACTGCATCCTTTGGCCGAGATTGCCCCTACGCTGATACTGCCTTGCGGCACGCCGATTGCTCAACTGATCGCACGTTGCCCACCCAATGATCTTGTCATCATTGCCCCCAGTGCAGACGAACAGGAGACCCTATGAGCACTATCACTACCGCTACGCTGCTAAAAATGAAGCAGGATGGCCAAAAATTCACGGCGATCACCGCCTATGATGCCACCTTTGCCAAGTTGTTTGACGATGAGGGCGCCCATGTGTTGCTGATTGGTGATTCACTGGGCATGGTGCTGCAAGGCGGCAGCGATACCTTAGCGGTCACGATGGATGAGATGACCTATCACACCCGCTGTGTCGCCCGTGGCACCACTCAGGCGCTGGTGGTCACCGATATGCCATTTATGAGCTATGCCACTCCTGAGCAAACCTATCAAAACGCCGCCCGCTTAATGGCCGCCGGTGCGCGCATGGTCAAAGTAGAAGGCGGTGACTGGCTATGCGATACCATTCGCCATCTGACACGTAATGGGGTGCCTGTGTGTGGCCACCTAGGCCTCACCCCGCAATCGGTCCATGTATTTGGTGGCTTCAAAGTGCAGGGCCGTGACGAGTTTCAAGCGCAAGAGATCTACCGCCAAGCGCTTTGCCTGCAAGATGCTGGCATCCAGTTATTGGTGCTGGAGTGTGTGCCCACTGCGTTAGCCGAGCGGATCACCAAAGCGCTGCGGATCCCTGTGATCGGGATTGGAGCTGGCCCTACCACCGATGGCCAAATTCTGGTGATGCACGACGCTTTTGGGATTACCTCCGGTTACGTGCCCAAATTTACTAAAAACTTCTTGGCTGAGACTGGCGATATGCGCGCTGCCGTACGCCTCTACGTGCAGCAAGTCAGTGAGGGGAGCTTTCCTGGCCCCGAACACTGCTTTAGCTGACGCCATCTCTGATCCAGCGCAAAACGGGGGCATGCCCCCGTTTTGCCTTCCCGTAGCAGCCGATTTGACCCATATATAATGCGCCCATGGCGTCATATCGGTTAACCAAGCCGATCAAGAGTACGGCTTTCTCTCTTCGTTTGATCTAGCTAAAGGTAAACTGCTGATGTTGATCGTTAACCATCCCACCGCGTTGCGTGAACAGATAAACCGTTGGCGCCGTGCAGGCCAAACTATCGCATTCGTGCCCACCATGGGGAATCTGCATCAAGGTCACCTGACCTTAGTCCAGAACGCTAAGCGCCATGCTGATCAGGTCGTGGTCAGTATCTTCGTCAACCCAATGCAGTTCGATAACGCCGACGATCTCGCTAACTATCCGCGCACATTAGAACAAGATTGTCATGCGCTGGAAGCCGAGGGGGTCAACATGGTCTTTACCCCTACTCCCGAGATCATCTATCCACAGGGGCTGGCCAGCCACACCTTCGTTGACGTACCGGGGCTATCTAGTCTGCTGGAAGGGGCATTGCGCCCAGGCCATTTTCGCGGCGTCAGCACGGTAGTGACCAAGTTGTTCAATCTGGTGCAGCCAGATGTCGCCTGCTTTGGCGAAAAGGATTATCAACAGCTGGCACTGATCCGCAAAATGGTCACCGACATGGCGATGCCCATTGAGATCCTTGGCGTCCCTACGGTCCGTGCGCCAGATGGTTTGGCACTGTCATCGCGCAATGGCTATCTTAGTCACGCCGAACGGTTACTGGCTCCCGAGCTAGCCCGCACCATGAACTGGCTTGCCGAGCAGATTGAAGGGGGAGATCGCCACCTACCATCCTTGGTGGCGCAGGCTAGCCAGCGCCTCGACAACGCTGGATTTCGCACCGATGCCATCGACATTGTCGATGCGACCACGCTGGAAGCCGCTACGGAGCAGAGCCAGCAACTGGTGATCTTAATGGCCGCTTATCTGGGAAAAGCGCGGCTGATCGACAACCGAGTCGTCACATTAAGCACAACCGCGTAAGCGGTGAGCATCAATAAACGGGGCGCCCACTGGACGCCCCGTTTCTCGTTTGTTATTGCATCTCGCACTGATCAGTGACGTAATCCGGTTCCCCGCGAAATCAGCCACCATGCCAAGCCATAAAACACCGCAATAAACCCCATGATGATGAGATAAGAGGTGCTAAGAGGCACATCTGAAATCCCCAGAAAGCCGTAACGGAAGGCATTCACCATATAGATAATGGGATTCACCTGAGAAGCACCCTGCCAGAAAGGGGGCAGCAGGCTGATGGAGTAAAACACCCCGCCCAGATAAGTGAGCGGCGTCAGCACGAAGGTGGGGATGATGCTGATATCGTCGAAGGTTTTGGCAAATACCGCGTTGATAAGGCCAGCCAGTGAAAAGAGGATGGCGGTCAGCAGCACGGTCACACAGACACTAAACAGGTGATGGACCTGGAGCGGCACAAAGAACAGCGATACCAGAGTGACAATGAGGCCAACGCAGAGACCACGGGCTACGCCGCCACCCACATAGCCGGCGATGATGACGTAGTTAGGCACCGGTGCCACCAGCAACTCCTCCACGTTGCGCTGGAATTTAGCGCTAAAGAAAGAGGAGGCAACGTTAGAGTAGGAGTTGGTGATGACCGACATCATGATAAGGCCGGGCACGATGAACTCCATGTAGGTGAAGCCCCCCATGTCACCGATGCGCGAGCCGATCAGGTTGCCAAAAATGACAAAGTAGAGGCTCATGGTGATGGCGGGCGGCACCAGGGTCTGGATCCAGATCCGAGTAAAGCGGCTCACCTCCTTGGCCAGAATACTCTTGAAAGCGATGTAATAAATGCTCAAGCTCATGCTTTTCTCCCCTCCTCGACCAAGCTGACAAACAGCTCTTCCAGCCGGTTAGCCTTGTTGCGCATACTCAGTACCTGCACCTGCTGGCTCGACAACTGCTCAAACAACTGATTAAGAGATTGGCTTTTGTCCAGTTCTACTTCTAGGGTACGTTCATCCGGCATCCGGCCGTTGAACGCTGGCACGACTGGCGTGGCAGAACCCGGAGCAAGATCGAGCAGGAAGGTTTCGCGGCCCAGTTTGCCCAGCAGGTTCTTCATGCTGGTATGCTCGATCAGGCGTCCCTTGTCGATAATACCGATGTTGCGGCAGAGCATCTCCGCCTCTTCCAAATAGTGGGTGGTGAGGATAATGGTCACCCCTTGCTCGTTGAGCTCCTGAAGGAAGCTCCACATAGAGCGGCGGATCTCGATATCGACTCCAGCGGTCGGCTCATCGAGGATCAGCAGTTTGGGTTCGTGCATCAAGGCGCGGGCGATCATCAAGCGGCGCTTCATACCACCGGAGAGGGTGCGAGCCGGCATATCGCGCTTCTCCCACAGATCGAGCTGGCGCAGGTACTTCTCGGCACGAATGGTTGCTTCTGCTTTCGGCACACCGTAGAAGCCGGCCTGATGGGTGACAATCTGGATCACCTTCTCAAACTGGCTGAAATTGAACTCCTGTGGCACCAACCCTAACTGTGCCTTGGCCTGTTCCAGCTCAGTGTCGATGTCATAGCCAAACACCTTTACCTTGCCAGCGCTCTTATTCACTAATGAGCTGATCACGCCAATGGTGGTGGATTTACCCGCCCCGTTGGGACCGAGCAGGGCGAAAAAGTCCCCCTGTTTGACGGTCAGTTCGATGCCTTTAAGGGCTTCAACGCCCCCCTGATAGGTCTTTTTCAGGCCACTGATTTCTAGCGCGTTCATTGCAACCTCTAACTGGCTGAACCCGTCTTGATACAGAAAAGGCGGCCAAGGCCGCCTCACCTATCCATCTATGATCCGTACTTACCCTTGTGGCACAACTTTACCGATAAAGGGTAGGTTACGATACTGCTGGGCATAGTCGATGCCACAGCCGACCACAAACTCATCAGGAATAGCGAAACCAATCCAATCCACTGGGACTTGCACTTCACGGCGAGATGGTTTGTCGAGTAGGGTGCAAATCGCAAGCGACTTAGGATCGCGCAAGGAGAGGATCTCGCGCACCTTGTTGAGGGTGTAGCCGGTGTCGATGATGTCTTCGACGATCACCACATCTTTACCCTTGATGTCGTCATCCAGATCTTTGAGGATGCGCACGTCACGACTGCTGTGCATGCCCGCACCGTAGCTCGACGCCGTCATAAAATCTAAGGTCACTGGCAGCTGACATTGGCGGCAGAGATCCGCCAAAAAGACACAGGAGCCACGCAGCAAACCAATCATCACAACTTCATCAGAACCCTGATAACGAGCGGTGATCTCTTCACCTAATTTGGCGATCCGAGCTGAGACGTCGGCCTCAGAAATCATCACCTCAACTGTGTGTTTCATCACATACTCCGGTAAAGCCAAGTAGGTCTTGGCGGTTCATAGACGTCAAAACAGCTGATTGTACCACTCACATTCCGAGGTGCTAGCGCAACGTGGCGCTTTTATCAGCTTATTTTAATTGATAGAATTAGCAGGCACTCAGATGTGATTAGTCACAACACTATAAACACGATAACCATAAGATGATAAAAACCATGGAACCACGCGCAGAAATAAGACGCCGGACCCGGCTATCGCCGGAAGCCCGTCGCAATCAATTGATGGAATGTGCCATCGAAGTGTTCTCCCGCCGCGGGATCGGCCGTGCAGGCCACGCTGAAATTGCTGAACAAGCCAAAGTATCAGTGGCAACGGTGTTCAACTATTTCAACACCCGTGAAGAGCTGGTCGATGAAGTGTTAGCCGAAATAGAACACTTCATGAAGCAGATGCTCGCTGAAGCCTACAACTTACGAGGCACGATCCACGACAAAATCCATCGTCATGTCAGCCTCTTAGTCTGCACCGCCTATGAGAAGCCCGATCACGCTGGCATTTGGCTGGAGTGGAGTTCATCGGTCCGCGAAGAAGTGTGGCCTCGTTATGCCAAATTGCTAGAGCAATCTCTTGAGATCATTGCTAAGCAGCTGCAGGCTGCCATGGACGCAGGCGAGATCCACAGTGTGCTGACCGCAGAAGACCTCGCCCGCTCTTTAACAGGGTTTGGCTATGTGATGATGCAGATGATCAACCAGCCCGACCGCCCATCACGGGAAGAGGTCACCGAGTTCCTGTTCAAGTACGTCACCGCGCCGATCCAGACTCGCTGATACTATTTGACTTAAAACAGCGCCACTCTTTGAGTGGCGCTGTTTTTTATCGGCAAGACAGGGCAGATAACCGTTTAGTGGCCATAACCCCAACGGCGGGTTAGCTGATGATCCACCCCCAGATGGTCGAGGATGCGGGCGACCATAAAGTCCACCAGATCCTCGATGCTTTTCGGCTCATGATAGAACCCAGGCGCTGCGGGCATAATGGTCACTCCAAGCCGCGCCAGTTTCAGCATGTTTTCCAGATGAATTGCCGAGAAGGGGCTCTCGCGGGGCACCAGAATCAGCTGGCCACGCTGCTCCTTGAGCACCACGTCTGCTGCCCGCTCCAGTAGGTTGTCCGAGGTGCCATTGGCAATGGCCGAGACGGTGCCCATGGAGCAGGGGCAGACCACCATTTGTTTAGGTGCGGCCGAACCGGAGGCCACCGGCGAGAACCACTCCTCCTTGCCGCAAGCCACAATTTGCCCCTCCTTGGCGCCATATTGGCGACAGAGATAGGCTGAGAGCTCTTTCGGCGAGCCGGGCCAATCCTGCTGCTGCTCGGTCTTGAGTACCACGCGAGCCGCCGAGGAGGCGAGCAGGTAGACCCGATAGTCCGCCTGCACCAGACACTGGAGCAGGCGCAGGGCGTAGGGGGCGCCAGAGGCGCCGGTCAGCGCTAGGGTGATCGCTTTGTTCATAGTTGGCCGTGGTAATCCTTGAGGCGGGCGATCAGTTTGTCGTGAATGCCACCGAAGCCGCCGTTGCTCATGATCAGAATATGATCGCCATCACGGCTCTCGGCCACCAGCCGATTGATCAGGGTCTCCAGATCGTTGAACACCTTGGCGGGTCGGGTCATCTGGGCGGTCACTTCACCGAGATCCCAGCCGATATTAGGCGGCTGGAAGAAGAACACCTCGTCGGCACTCGCAAAACAGCCAGCTAATTCCTCCTTGTGCACCCCGAGTTTCATGGTGTTGGAGCGCGGCTCCAGCACTGCCAGAATACGGGCTTTTTCTCCCACCTTATTGACCTTGGCACGCAGGCCGCTGAGGGTAGTTTCGATGGCGGTGTGGTGGTGGGCAAAGTCGTCATAGACGCTGATACCAGCCACTGTCCCTTTGAGTTCCATCCGCCGCTTGGGAGATGTGAACTGGCAGAGGGCAGCGATGCCATGCTCCACCATGACACCGGCATGGCGGGCGGCAGCGATGGCCATCAGACCGTTGTTGACGTTGTGCTCACCGATGCACTCCCAGTGCACCTCACCCTGTTTTTCGCCATCCAGCCACACCTCAAAAGCGGAGCCATCATCGGCTAGCTTGACTGCCTTCCACTTGGCGTCGTCCTGACCTACCAGCTCCACTTCGCTCCAGCAACCCATCTTGCGCACGGCGGTGAGGTTGTCATCGGCTTGCGGGAACAGCACCCGGCCGTTGCTCGGCACGGTGCGCATCAGGTGGTGGAACTGGCGCTGGATGGCAGCGAGATCTGGGAAGATGTCCGCGTGGTCGAACTCCAGATTGTTCATCACCAGGGTGCGTGGGTGGTAGTGAACGAATTTGGAGCGCTTGTCGAAGAAGGCGCAGTCATACTCGTCCGCTTCGATGACAAAGAAGGGGGCAGAGCCGAGACGGGCGGAGACCGGGAAGTTGCCCGGCACGCCGCCAATCAGGAAACCGGGCTCCAGCTTGGCGTACTCCAGCACCCAGGCCAGCATGCTGGCGGTGGTGGTCTTGCCGTGGGTGCCGGCAACGGCCAGTACCCAGCGATCTTGCAGCACATGCTCCAGCAGCCACTGGGGGCCGGAGATATAGGGCAGATTGCGGTCCAGCACATATTCAACACAGGGGTTGCCGCGGCTCATGGCGTTGCCGATCACCACCAGATCCGGCGCTGGATCGAGTTGGGAGGGGTGATAGCCTTCGGTCAGTTCGATGCCCTGTTGCTCAAGCTGGGTACTCATCGGGGGATAGACATTGGCATCCGAACCGGTCACCCGGTAACCAAGCTGTTTTGCCAACACCGCCAGACCACCCATAAAGGTGCCGCAGATCCCGAGAATGTGAATATGCATACCGCTTCCTTTCGCAGTAAAGGGAGTGGCCATTTTAGGGGGTGTTACCATAGCGGTACAAGCAGCCTCATCGTCTCTCGCGTCATTCTGCGTTGCTTTGCCGCGCGATTGGCAGACAACGACTCGCTCATCCGCACGAGTTGCCTTGCTATCTTGGCCCTGATCCGAGTGCAAACGATTCACCCAGCGTGTTGTTTACGATCAAATGATGGCGACCGAAGTGACGCTGACAGGCCATCTTTAGCGCCTATCCCAGTAGGAGTCATTGGCGCAGTCAATATGGTCACGTAATAGCGCGCAAAAAACGCAGCATCAATGAAGTACGTGAGGATCTCGAGCGCTACGCGACACCAACGTGGCAAGTAAAACAACCCTAGGGGCCGTCGTCTTGAGCTGATTAATTTCGG